>NZ_JBXFWG010000006.1:0-132016 GCF_056854535.1 Stenotrophomonas sp. STEN054
GGCCGCCCCCCCACGGGGGGCCCGGTCCACCAGCCGGTCGCGGCGTTAAGGATGTGTCCCGCTTGGTCCAGTCCCTTCTCTCCAATCACGGCCACCCCGCGCGACTCTACAGAGAGCGCGGGAGCAGCCGAGCATGGGCTCGGCTCTACAAAGCGCTTGAGCAGTCGAGCAAGCTCAACTCTACTGCTGCTGACGGGCCAGCTCGCCCAGCGTCCAGTGCAGGACCCACTGATACGGCCCCTCTGGCGGGCAGACGTGGCGGGAGCCGCGGGGAACCTCGCAGACCGTCGCACCGGCGGTCACGATGAAGTCGACAATGATGCGGCTGCCCTCAATGCGGATGGACTGCACCGCACCCGGTATCTGCGTGCCTGCATCATTGGCGTAGCCGGATGCGCGGAATGCCCCGGATCATCGCACAGGCCGCGCACGCGGCGCGGCCCGTGCCCACGACTGCTCAACCTGTGGTGGCCGGCGCGTCCGTCTGCAGCAGGCTGTCGCGCTCACGCAGCGGGAAGCGGATATGGGCATCTACGCCGTCAGCTCGAAACTGCAGCTGCCCGCTGCCTGCCAGTTCGTAGGGCACGCGTTTCTCGATGAGCGAGCGGCCCAGGCCCCGCCGCTGCGGCGGCGACCAGTCCGAAACCGTCACATGGTTCTCGCACCAGTGCAGGGCCAGCCAGGGATTGCCCCCGTCTTCCACCTGCACGGACCACGACACGCTGATGCGGCCATCATTGCTGATGGCGCCGTACTTCAGCGAGTTCGTCACCAGCTCATGCACCGCCAGCGACAGCACCTCGGCCGCTTTCGGCGGCAGCAGCAGGTCGGGGCCCTCCAGCCCGTACTGGTCCGATCGATGCACCTGCACCGATATTTCCTCGTCCAGCATGCCGCGCAGGCACACGCCGGCATTGTCGGCGCGGGTCAGCAGCGCCTGCGTGCGCGCCAGCGACATCAGCCGACCGCACAAGCGCTCCGCGTATTCTTCGACGCTGCCTACCGTTTCCTGCGTGCGCCAGGCAATGGCATGGATCATCGCCATGATGTTGCGCACCCGATGCTGCAGCTCGGCCAGCAGCACGGCCTGCCGTTCGGTCGCGCGCTTCAGCGTATCGATGTCGATGACGATGGCGAACACGGCGGTGACCTCACCCTGCGCATCGCGCAGCGGCGCCGCTGCGATACGTGTCCAGCGCACCTGTCCATCCTCGTGGGTGAACTGGAATTCCAGCCCGGGTACCACCGTGTCGCCGCGCAGTGCACGGGCAACGGGAAAGTCCTCGGGACCGATCAGGCTCCCATCCGCGTGCCAGCCCTGCCAGCGCTGCATGTTGCCGGTGTCGCGCGAGGGCAGCTCACCGGTGGGAAGGTAGGCGCGCATCTGCTCGTTGGACTGCAGCACCCGCCCTTCGGTGTCGACGATGCACAGCCCCACCGGCAGTATCTGGAAGGCGAGTGACAGGCGTTCGTCACTCTGCCGCCGGCGCTGCTGCTCGTGCGCCCGCGCGGCGTGCGCCGTGTGTGCGGACGTGGTCTCGAACATGGTCACCAGCACCCCTTCGATGCGCCCGCCGGCGTCACGGATCGGGCTGTAGGTGATGGTGAACCAGATGTCTTCCAGCACGCCCTGCCGGGCCAGCGGGTAGAGCTTGTCCTCGTAGGTGATCGTCTCGCCCTGCCACACGCGGGCATAGATGGGGCCATTGATGTGCCACACCTCCGGCCAGCAGACGCGGGTGGCCTGACCCAGGCCGCCCGGGTGCTTGTCGGCCAGGATCTCTGCATAGCCATCGTTGTAAAGCTGGACCAGCTCCTCGCCCCACAGAACGATCATGGGAAAGCCGTGGGCCAACATCAGATCGACGGTTGCCCGAAGGTGCGGTGCCCACTCATCGCGTGCACCCAGCGGCGTTGCCGACCAGTCGTAGGCGGCGATGCGCTCGGCCATGCCGCCACGCAGCGCGTGCAGCGGCGGCGACGTCGGCGGCACCGGCGTGGTTGCCACGGGCGAGCTCATCTGCAATCGGCTACCCATGCGCAGCCTTCAATTTCCACGTGCGGCCGCACGCGTGGCCTGCACCAGCGTCTCGAGCTGCTGGGCCAGTGCCTGGATGTGATAGGGCTTGGCGCAGCGCGGAACGTCGGCGAACCGGCTGGGCACGTTGTCGTCATAGCCGGAGGTCAGCAGGAAGGGGATCCCGGCTTCGACCAGACGGTCCGCCAAGGGGTAGACCTGCTGCCCGCCCAGGTTGATATCGAGCAACGCCACATCGATGGGCTGTTCATCCACCAGCCTGCCCAGCGCGGCAAGGTCGCCTGCGGGTCCGATGACCTGCACGCCCTTCAGCTCGAGGTAGTCGACCAGGAACATGGCGATGGCGAATTCATCTTCCGCCACCAGTACACGTACGCCTTCCAGGCCCGGATTATCAACGGCTTCCAACACGTACAACGCTCCTGTCCAGGCGGCACTTCCGACTGTTGCAGGCAAAGGGTGGCCAATCGGCCTACAAGAGCGCGTGACGATCGCGCGCAGGCGCCCGCGCCGGGCCGACGGCGGTACCATTTCCCGGTCTCCACTCTCCCCTGTCCCGCCATGGCCTACGCCCGCATCATTTCCACCGGCGACAACTACCTGCACCACGTCAGCAACGGCACCTTCAGCGTCGATGCCGACGAGCCGGCCACGCTGGGCGGCCAGGGCCGCGGCTTTGCCCCGTTCGACCTGTACCTGGCGTCGCTGGCGTCGTGCACCGCCATCACTCTGCGCATGTATGCCGAGCGCAAGGGCTGGGAGCTGGGGGAGTTCCACGCCGAGCTGCGCTCCGAGCGCGACGAGGATGGCCGCCTGCACGTGCACCGGGTGCTGCATGCCAGTGGCGAGCTTAGCGATGCGCAGTGGTCGCGGCTGCTGGAAGTGGTGGAAAAAACCCCGGTGACCCTGGTGATGCGCGAGGGTGCCCGCATCACCAGCGAGCGCGGCCAGGCCGGCTGAGGGCCGGGCCCGCTGGGCGTGGCCCGGTGTGACCCGGGCCGCGCCGTCACCCTGCGCTGCTGGATGCCAGCAGGCACAGGCTTCGGGCGGGCAGCGTCCACTGCCCCTCCTCATCCATCTCCAGCGGCGCGTCGTCGGTCTGCAGGACCACGCGACGGAACGACAGTGTCTCGTCGGAGGGCCGGAACCGCTGCTGCTGGTCGCTGGGGTTCAGCAGCAAGGCCAGGCTGACATGGCGGCCGGGCTCGCGCAGTCCGCTGTCCGGGCTGCGGCCGTCCAGCACGATCAGCAACGCCCGCTGTTCGGAATTGTGCCAGTCGCCCTCGCCCATCGGCTCACCATCGGGGCGCCGCCACTCGATGTCGCGCATTCCGAGCGACGCGTCGAAGTCGCCAGTCAGGAAGCGATTACGTCGCAGCAACCCGTAGCGCCGACGCAAGGCCAATGCGCGCCGCACGAAGGCCGCCTGCGCCTGGGGCCCGGGCTGCGCCGCGCGCTCCCAGTCGATCCAGCTCAGCGGATTGTCCTGGCAGTAGGCATTGTTGTTGCCCTGCTGCGAATGGCCAAACTCATCGCCGGCCAGCAGCATCGGCGTGCCCTGCGCGAGCAGCAGCGTGCCGACCAGGTTGCGCATCTGCCGCGATCGCAGGGCGATGATGCCCTCTTCGTCGGTATCGCCTTCCACGCCATGGTTGTACGACAGGTTGTGCGAATGTCCGTCGCGGTTGTCCTCGCCATTGGCCTCGTTATGGCGGTCGTTGTAGCTCACCAGGTCATGCAGGGTGTAGCCGTCGTGCGCGGTGACCAGGTTGATGCTGGCCGAGGGCCGGCGGCCGTGATGGTCGAACAGGTCCGCAGACCCGGTGAAGCGGGCCGCGAACTCCGGCAGCTGGCCCGCATCCCCCCGCCACAGTGCACGAGTCGTGTCCCGGAACCGGTCATTCCACTCCGCCCACCCCGGCGGGAACTGGCCCAGCTGGTAGCCGCCGGGCCCGATGTCCCACGGCTCTGCGATCAGCTTCACCTGGCTGAGCACCGGGTCCTGGCGCACCGCATCGAGGAAGCTGCCCGACGGATCAAAGCCATGGCGCTCGCGGCCAAGGATGGTGGCCAGGTCGAAGCGGAAGCCATCGACGCGCATTTCGGTCACCCAGTAGCGCAGTGAGTCCATCACCATGCGCAGGGCGCCGGCATTGGTCAGGTCGAAGGTGTTGCCGGTACCGGTATCGTTGATATAGAAGCGTCGGTCATCGGCCAGCCGGTAGTAGCTGGCGTTGTCGATGCCCTTGAACGAGAGCGTCGGCCCCAGTTCATTGCCTTCGGCAGTGTGGTTGTAGACCACATCAAGGATCACCTCGATGCCCGCACTGTGCAGGCGGGCAATCATCTGCTTGAACTCGGCCACTGTTTCCAGCGACAGGTAGCGCGGCTGCGGCGCGAAGAAGCCGATGGTGTTGTAGCCCCAGTAATTGCGCAGGCCGCGCTCCAGCAGTTGCTGGTCGTCGACGTAAGCATGCACCGGCAGCAGTTCGATGGCCGTCACCCCCAGATGCACCAGATGGTCCACCACCGCATCGTGCCGCAGTGCCGAGAAGGTACCGCGCTCGGCCTGGGGTACGCCCGGATGCTGCATGGTAAGCCCGCGTACGTGTGCTTCGTAGATGACCGTGCGGTCCCAGGACGTTTCGGGCGCGCGCTCGCTGCCCCAGCTGAACGCCGGGTCGATCACCGCGCAGCGCGGCATGTACGGCGCGCTGTCGCGGCGGTCGAAGCTCAAATCGGCATCCCGGTGTCCCAGCGTATAGCCGAACAGGTGCGGCGCCCACTTGATCTCGCCCACGATCTGCTTGGCGTACGGGTCCAGCAGCAGCTTGTTCGGATTGAAGCGGTGTCCATCCTGCGGCGCATAGGGGCCGTGCACGCGGTAGCCATAGCGCTGACCCGGGCGCACGTCAGGGAGGTATCCGTGCCACACCTCGTTGGTGTACTCCGGCAGCGCGATGCGCTCTATCTCGCGGTTGCGCGCATCGAACAGGCACAGCTCCACCTTGGTTGCGTGGCGCGAATACAGCGCGAAATTCACTCCCAGCCCGTCCCAGGTCGCGCCCAGCGGGAACGGCCTGCCCTCGCGAACCCGCGAGGTCTGTGCCCATTTACGGGTTGCCATCGTCCTCGTCCTTACCCGCATCGAGGGCTGCTATCTCCGCTTCCACCAAACGCTCGGCCATGTGCCAATGACGTTGCGCCTGCTCATCCGGGCGGCCTTCGGCCTCCCAGATCTGGTGCGCCAGCATCTCGATGCGGCGAAGCCGCTCACTGCTGTCCATCTGCCCCACTCTCCTGGCTGATCCACACCGCAACGGGGCTGCCGGCAAGCAGCAGCGCATCCGAGGCGGAACCGTTGAAAATCTCCGTGCGACCATCCAGCACGTTGCGCATCGTTCGTTGCGGCACCGCTGTCACCCGCTGCTCCGCGTTCTCCTTCCAGGCAAGGGCAGGACCAGGGCACCGCCCGGCACTCGCCCTGCGCACCGCCACCAGCAGCACCTGCCCTGCATGCTCACGCAGGAAAACCAGATCTCCCGAAGCAGAACAGGACAGGGCCTGCAGCGTGCCGTCCAGGAACAACGCCGGATGGTCGCGCCGCAGCTGCAGCAGCTTCGACAGCAGGCGCATCTTCGGCGCGCCTTCGTGCCAGTCCTGCAGCAGCTGCGACCACGAGCGATCATCAGCGAGTGCCTGTGCGCGCTGTGCGAAATCCACAGGGCGTCGGTTGTCCGGATCGACCAGACTTAGATCCCAGAACTCGGTGCCCTGGTAGATATCGGGAATTCCCGGCAGGCACAGCTGCAGGCACAACTGGGCCAGCCCGTTGCTGGCACCGGCCGCCGCCAGCGTCTTCACGAAATCAGCCAGCGCATCGCGCACGCCCCGCAGTTCGCCGGCGTGCATCAAGGCCTGCAGCCACTGCTGCGCGGCATCTTCAACGGCGAGGTCGGGATCGAGCCAGCTGCTGATCCGCTTGCCTTCCCGCAGCGCCTTGCGCAGCCATTGGTCGATGCGCTGCGGGAAGTCCTGCGCGGGCGCACCGTGCATCGGCCAGGCGCCGACCAGTGCCTGCCAAAGAGCATAACTTTCGGCAGCAGGCAACGGCATCGGCGTCCCTGCCGCCGCGCACTGCTGCTCCCAGCTTGCCAGCGCCGACTGCCAGGCCCCGACATCGGTGCTGAGCAGCGCCAAGCGCGCTCGCGCATCCGGACCGCGTTTATGGTCGTGCGTTGCCAGTGCCAGCATCGCCAGGGGATGCTGGCGGCCGCGGGCCTGGCCGAGTTCAATCAGTGCGTCGCCTTCAAGGCCGATGCGCTGCGGATCGCTGCCAACTTCGTTGCGCGACAGCGCACGGTAGTAGCGATAGAACGCCGTGTCTTCCACCGCCTTGGCATTGAGCGGTGCCGAGAGCTGGCCAAACCGCACGCGCAGTTCGTGGCCCTCGGGCGTCTTCAGTGCGTTGGCCAGCAGGCTCACGGCCGCGCGTCCTGCGGCATCGAGACCCTGCAAGGCAGCCGCTTCGGCCTTGGCCAGGCTATTCCGCTCGGCCTGCGTCTGCAGCGTATAGGGGCGATAGACAGGATAGTGCCGCAGCAGTGCACAGAGTGCCCGGCGCACCATCGCATCGCTGAGATCTGCGTCGGCTGACGCCTCACCCACTGCCTGCCGTACGCAGGCCAGCAGGCGCTGCAGATCTGCGTGCAGCGATCCATCCAGCAGTCCATCTCGTGCCAACTGCTGCACCTCCTCCAGGCCGCATGCGTCGCCTGAGCGTGCCTGCCACTGCTCGTTCAGCGCCTGCGCTGAACCCTGTTCATGCAGCCATGCACTGGCCTGGTCCATGAAGTCGTAGCCGGTGGTGCCATCGCACGCCCAGCCATCCGGCAAGGATTCACCCTCTGCCAGGATCTTTTCCACGTGCAGAGTAATGTCCCTGCCGCGGCGCCCGCCTGCGACAGCTGCACCATCCAGCTGCTCGCGCAGCCTGTCCAGGTAGGCGCCCGGATCGGCCAGACCGTCCACGTGGTCGATCCTCAGGCCATCCACCCAGCCCTCGCGCACCAGCCGCAGCGGCAGCGCGTGCACGGCGTCGAACACATCCTCGCGCTCCACCCGCAGGGCCGCCAGCGAACTGATGTCGAAGAAGCGCCGGTAGTTGACCTGGTCGCCGCCGGTGCGCCACCAGGCCAGGTGATAGTGCTGGCGCTGCAGCAGCATGTGCATGCGTTCCATGGAACGGTTGCAGCGCTCGATCCAACCCTGGCGGGCGCCGGGCTGCACTGGATAGCTGCGCGGAGACAATGGCAGGCGCAGATCGTGATGGACCAGGCAGGGCTGGCCCTTGAATTCCTCTACCCTCAGAACGCCAGCCTTGATGGCCTCCTGCAGCGGTCGGTCAAGCACGGGCAGCCAGAGCCGCTGGCCAGCGCCGACAGCCTCCCAGTCGATGTCGAACCATTGCGCATGGCGACTGCGCCGCCCGTGCATCAGCACGTCCGACCACCACGGATTCTGCGGCGCGGCAGCCAGATGGTTGGGCACGATATCCAGCAGCAGCCCCAGCCCATGCTCGCGGGCACGGCATGCCAGTCGCAGGAAGCCTTCCTCGCCGCCCAGTTCCGGGTTGATCCGGGTCGGATCAATGCCATCGTAGCCGTGCGTGGAACCCGGCATCGCTGCGGCGATGGGCGACAGATACAGGTGGCTGACGCCCAGCGTGGCGAAGTAGCCCGCCTGCGCCGCTGCGGCATCGAAACCAAAGCCTGCATGCAGCTGCAGGCGCGCGGTGGCGCGAAGTGCGGTCATGCGTGGCCTCCGTCGCGACCCGCGCTGACGTGCCGCAGCCGCGACTGCAGTGCGGCCTCGTTCCAGTGCAGCGGCAACCGCCGCCGCCAGTTCGGATGGCCGCCGACAGTGCCCGGCAGGTTGACCTGTGTACGCAGTCCCAGCGCATCTTCCAAGGGAAGCAGGGCCAGCCGCGAGGGGGTGCTGGCCAGCAGGCCCAGTGCATCGTCTTCCACGCAATCTCCATGAACAAGGTCGGCCAGGGCAGTGGCATCCGAGCGCCGTTGCGCCAGTGATGAGGGCAGATCTTCGATTTCGCCCAGGCGTGCCCGCCAGCGCAGGTCCCTACCGCGCAACCAGCCGCCCAGCGGCGGAAGATCGTGGGTGGACGGCATGGCCACGGCATCGCGGCGCCAGCGTTCGGCAGGCAGGAAGCCTGCCTCGTCACGGGTGAAGGGCAGCACATCCACACCGAGCACGCCGCGCGCGGCCAGTTGCTGGCGGATGCCTGCCGGAACCACGCCCAGGTCCTCGCCGATCACCACGCACCGGTGCCGCCAGGATTCAAGCACCAGCAGGTTCAGCAGGTCCTGCAGCGGAAACTGCAGATAGACCCCGTCGCGGGCGGAAGCGCCCTGCGGCAGTACCCACAGCCGGTGCAGGCCGAGGATATGGTCGATGCGTACGCCACCGCGGCTGGCCATGACCGCCCGCAACAGACTGATGAAGGGCGCGTAGCCCTGCCTGCGCAGGGCCAGCGGCGAGAAGCCGGTGATCCCCCACGCCTGGCCTTGGGTGTTGAAGGCATCCGGTGGCGCACCGAGCTCAAGGCCCGCCAGCATGGCGCTGGCCTGCGAACGCGCTTCCGCACCGTCGGGCGCGCAGCCCACCGCCAGATCGGCAATCAGGCCGATGGCCGCGCCGTTGTTGCACGCCTGCGAGTGCAGCTGCGTCCAGCAATGTTGCGCTACCCACTGCGCGAAGGCATGGTCCTGCGCATCACCGCTGCGCACGTCGGCTGCCAGTGCGCAGTAGTCCTGCAGCGCTGCCCCTGCCTGGTTCTGCCACTGGCAGACCTCGCCCCAAAGCTCGGGTTGCGCCTGCTGCAGCTGAAGCCGCGCTGCGCGCAGCCAGCGCCACTTCAGGTCAGCCGCGGCAGGCCAGTCGATGCGCCGCGCGGCGGAGGCTGCGTCCACCGCCTCGGCCAGCGCAGGATGCACCGCCAACGCAGCGCGGGCGGCAACGGGAACCGCCTGCAGCAGCGAGGCCTGCAGCGGGTCAAGCCAGCGGCGGTCGCTGGGCGAGTACGGACTATAGCCGGCGTCCGGCGGCAGTCCGGCGTGCATTGGGCTGAGCGCAAACGCCTGCCCGCCGTGCTGCTGCAGCCGCTGCAGCCAGGGTGTACAGCCTGCGCTGTCGCCGATGCCGGCATCGCCTGCGCTACGCAGGCTGTAGACCTGCGCCGCAAGGCCCCAGCCGCGGTCGAGATGCGCGGGCCACCATGCCTTGTGTGGTGCAACGGCAATCGCGATACGACGCGGCCCCTGCTGCCAGTGCCAGTAACCGGGCTGCAATGGCACCGGCCAACGCCCAGCCGAATCCGGGTGCGCATCACGTTGCTGGCCGGCCTCATCGACCCAGCATGCCGCGCCTGCAGTGCCGGGCAGGACCACCGCCTCGCCGCAGATCGCGGTGTGCAGTGGCGTACCCGACGCTTCCGCCTGCGGCTGCAAGGCCTGCAGAACCGCGCGCAGCACCTCCGGTGCAACCTGGCACTGCCGTCCGGAAACATCCTCCCACTGCGGCATCAGCCCCGCAGAACGCGCCGCTGCCAGCAGCGCAGCATCGCCGCTCATGCCGGGAGCCAGCGCAGCTGCAGACCACCGCGCGGATGCAGCGAAGGACCGGTAGGCAGATCCAGCAGCGATTCGCCATCAGGCAGTGAATGCGTCACTTCGGCAGGCCCTGCGTTGATGGCGATCCACCACTGCCCGGCGGGCAGCTGCCATCCCGCCTGCACCGCGCCTGTGCCGAGCACCCTTGCACCCAGCGAACGCGCCTGCTCGAGGCCGGGTTGCAGGCAGCGGCGACGCAGGTCGAGCAGATCGCGAAGCCACGCCAGCGACTGCTGTGCCGCGAGGCTGGCGTCCGGTGGCGGCACATACGAGGCCTGCAGCGTCGCCGGATCATTCGGGTCGGGAATCCGCGCCCGCGAAGCCGCGTCAGCAAATGCGCTGAAGCCGGCGAACTCGCGCCGACGCCCCTCCCGCACCGCTTCGTCCAGCGGTGCCTGGTAATCAGTGAAGAACAGGAACGGTGACGTGGACTGCCACGGCTCGCCCATGAACAGCAGCGGTATCATGGGTGTGAGCACGGTGAGCGCGGTGGCCATGCGCAACGCCGGCGGGTCCTGCAGCTGGCTCAGCCGCTCGCCGAAGGCGCGATTCCCCACCTGGTCATGGTTCTGCGCGAACACCACGAAGCGGGACGGCGGCAGGTCGCCGCTGGGCTCGCCGCGGACTTCGCCACGCATGTCGGGCTCACCCTGCCACGCAAAGCCCTCGGCCAGGCAGCGCGCCAACAGCGCTTCGGCGCGGCCAGCGTACGCAGCGTAATAGCCCTCGTGCTCACCGGTCAGCAGAACGTGCAGCGCATTGTGGAAGTCATCGTTCCACTGCGCCTGGTAGGCGCCCCGCAGCCACCGTGCCTGGTTGCGCTCGTTTTCCAGCACCAGGTGCGCATGCGGCACCTCGGCACGGATCGCATCGCTGAGCTGCTGCAGGAAGCGGTCATCATCGATGGCGTGCACTGCGTCCAGGCGCAGCCCGTCAAAGCGGTACTCCTGCAGCCACATCAGTGCGTTGTCGATGAAGAAGCGCTGCACCTGTGGCTGTTCGAAGTCGATGGCCTCACCCCACGGCGTGCTGCGCCCGCTGTGGAAAAAGCCCTTGGCATACTGCGCCAGATGGTTGCCCTGCGGCCCGAAGTGGTTGTAGACCACATCCAGCAGTACCGCCAGGCCTGCGGCATGCGCCGCATCGACGAAATGCTTCAGTGCTTCGGGTCCGCCATAGGCCTGTGCCGGGGCGTAGGGAAACACACCGTCATAGCCCCAGTTGCGGGTACCGGGGAACTGCGCCAGCGGCATCAGCTCGATGGCGGTGATGCCGGTCGCCGCCAGCATCGGCAGCTGCGCCGTCAGCGCGGCAAACCCGCCGGCTGCTTCCACGTGCACTTCATAGATCACCATGTCCGGCCAGGCGACCCCGCTCCAGTCCCGCGTCTGCCAGGCATACGCATCCTCGGCCAGGACGGCGCTGGGGCCGTCAACGCCCTCGGGCTGCCAGCGCGATGCGGGATCCGGCACCTCGCTGCCATCCGGCAGGCGGAAGCGGTAACGGTCACCGTGCGCAGCCGCCGTGCGGAGCAGGTGCAGACCGTCAGGCTGCCGATCCATCGGCAACGCTGTCCCGTGCAGCACCAGCAGCACCTGATCGATGTCAGGCGCCCACAGTCGGAATTCAACCATGCCTTTGTCCACCGGCCGCGCACCCAGACACCCGGATGCGGTCATGCGACAACCTGCAGATACAGCGTGGACATCGGCGGCAGGGTCAGCCGCAGTGATTGCGCGTGCCCGTGCATGGGCCGTGCTTCGGTGGCAACCGCACCCAGGTTGCCTGCATTGCCGCCCGCGTAGTGGTGGCTGTCGGTGTTCAACCGCTCCGACCACAGGCCGGGCGCGGGTACGCCAACCCGGTAACCTTCGCGGCGCACGGGCGTGAAATTGCTGACCACCAGCATCGCCGGTGCCTCGCCGGACGGGTCCTGGCGGATGAAGGCGTAAACGCTGTTGCGGCTGTCGTCGGCCACACTCCAGGCAAAGCCACGCTCGTCGCGCTCATCGCGATGCAGGGCGGGCTGATGCAGCAGTTGTGCGTTCAGATCGCCGACCAGACGCATCAATCCGCCACCCTCGACGGTCGCAGCCTGGTCCCATTCCAGCTCGCGCTGATGCGCCCACTCGCCCGCCTGGCCGAATTCGCCGCCCATGAACAGCAGTTTGCTGCCGGGGTGTGCCCACATGAAGGCGTAGTACGCCCGCAGCTGGGCAAACTGCTGGGCCCGGTCGCCCGCCATCTTGTTGAGCAGCGAGCCTTTGCCGTGGACCACTTCGTCATGCGACAGCGGCAACACGAAACGCTCGGAGAAGGCATACACCAGGCCGAAGCTGATTTCGCTGTGGTGATGCGGGCGGTGTACCGGGTCGCGCTGCAGGTACTGCAGCGTGTCGTGCATCCAGCCCATGTTCCATTTATGGGTGAAACCCAGGCCGCCCTCGGCCACCGGGTTGGTCACGCCCGGCCAGGCGGTGCTCTCCTCGGCGATCACCAGCACGTCCGGAAAGCGCTCGCGCAGGGACTGGTTCATGCGCTGCAGGAAGGCCACCGCCTCCAGATTCTCGCGGCCGCCCTGTGCGTTGGGCACCCACTGTCCCTCAGGCCGGCTGTAGTCGCGGTACAGCATCGACGCCACTGCATCCACGCGCAGCCCGTCGATGTGGAAATGCTCTATCCACTCCAGCGCGCTGCCGATCAGGTAGGCCGAGACTTCATTGCGGCCATAGTTGTAGATCAGCGTGTCCCAGTCGGCATGCTTCCCCTCGCGCGGATCGGCGTGCTCGTACAGGGCGGTGCCATCGAAGCGCGCCAGGCCATGGGCGTCGTCCGGGAAATGCGCGCTGACCCAGTCGACGATCACGCCCAGGCCGGCCTGATGGCAACGATCGACGAAGCGGGCGAAGGCTTCCGGCGGGCCGTAGCGCGACGTCGGGGCGTAGATGCCCAGCGGCTGATAGCCCCAGGAGCCACCAAACGGATGCTCGCTGATCGGCAGCAGCTCGATGTGGGTGAAGCCCAGCCGGGTGACATGGGGGATCAGCCGATCCGCCAGTGCATCCCAGTCCAGCACCCCGCCATCCTCGGCGCGCTGCCAGGATCCGGCGTGCACCTCATAGATGGACAACGGGGCGCTGACGCCCTGCTGGCGGCGCCGTTGCAGCCAGGCATCATCATTCCATTGCATCGGCGCGGCCGACACCACGCGTGAGGCGGTGGCAGGCGAGCGCTCGGCCCAGCGCGCCATCGGGTCGAGTTTGTCGGGCAGGCTTTGGCCATCTGCGCCGATCAGGCGGAACTTGTAGCACGTGCCCGGCTGGACCCTTGGAATGAACAGCTCCCACACGCCGGCAGCATGGCGCAGCCGCATGGGGTGGCGGCGACCGTCCCAGCCATTGAAGTCACCCACCACTGCCACACGTTGCGCGTTCGGTGCCCAGACGGCGAAACGCACGCCCTCGATGCCTTCAACGGCCATTTCGGTGGCGCCCAGTGCGCGTACCGCTTCGGCGTCGCCCTGGTGGATGCGCCGCAGCAGCGCCTCATCCAGCAGTGGGCCGAACGCATATGCGTCGTGCACCTGCTCGACGCCATCGGGAAAGTGCAGCGCCAGCAGCGGGATCGCGTCAGCACCGGCGGGACCCTCAAAGAGACCCGCCAGATTCGTGCCGCGAAGATCCCAACGGCGGCCGCTGGCCTCGATCACCTCCACCCGCTGTGCGTTCGGCACCAGCGCGCGGATCACACGGCCACCGTTGCCATCGGCATGCGGGCCCAACCAGGCAAACGCATCGGCCGGGCGACCCTCCACCAGCGCCTGCATCTCGACCGCCAGCGGCGCGACCGCATCACCCTGTGACATCACCTCGTAGTCAAACGCCACCGAACCGCGTCCTTCGTCATTCATGCAGCCACCTGGCAGGTCTGCTGGTACAGCGCGAGGTAGGCCTTGCCGGCCGTCTCCCAGCCGCCCGGACGCAGCATCGCCGCACGTCGCATTGCATTCATCAGCGCCGGCAGCCGGAACGTGCGCATCGCCCGCTCCACGCAGCGGCGCAGCCCATCGGCGTTGGCGCCATGGAACAGGAAGCCCGTCACGCCGTCCTCGACCGTATCGACCAGACCGCCCGTCGCATGCGCGACCGGCAGGCAGCCAAAGCGCTGCGCGTACATCTGGCTGAGGCCGCAGGGCTCGAAGCGCGAGGGCATCAGCAGGAAGTCGGCGCCGGCGAACATCTGCCGCGCCAGGCCTTCGTCGAAGCCGATGAAGGCGCCGACCCGCCCGGGGTAGCGCTGTGCCAGTGCCTGCACCTGCGCTTCCACCTGCGGCTCGCCACCGCCGATCACCACCAGCTGGCCACCGGCCGCCACGATCTGCGGGGCGACGTCGCAGGTGATGTCCAGGCCCTTCTGATGGACCAGACGCGAGACCACGGCGAACAGCGGGCCCGACGAGGGCTGCAGCCCGAAGGCCTGGCGCACGGCCTGCGCATTCTCTTCACGACCCGCGCACTGGCCGATGCTGAAGCGGGCCTTCAAGTGAATATCACGTCGCGGATCCCAGCTGGCGTCGATGCCATTGACGATGCCACTGAGGTGGCCACCGGCAGCGCGTCGCGCCAGCAGTTCGTGCAGGCCGCAGCCATCCTCGGCAGCAGTGATCTGCTGCGCATAGCGAAGACTGACCGTGTTCAGGCGGGTGGCATTGGCAATGCCGCCCTGCAGGAAGGACATGTGGCCATGGAAATGCAGTTCGTCCAGATGCTCCGCAGGTACGCCGAGGGTCGGCGCCAGTGCAAACGGGAACAGGCCCTGATAGGCCAGGTTGTGGATGGTCAGCAGGGTCGGCACGGCGGTGCGATCCCAGCGCACATAGGCAGCGGCCATCGCCACCGGCCAGTCATTCAGGTGCAGCAGCTGCGGCGTCCAGTCCAGCCCGGCACGACCAGCGGCCAGTTCCGCAGCGGCATGGGACAAGGTGGCAAAGCGCACCGCGTTGTCCTGCCATTCGCGGCCCTGCGCGTCCACATACGGCGAGCCCTCGCGTTCATACAGCGCGGGCGACAGCAGCACATAGATCGGCAGACCATCGGCCTGGAGCGCCATTGCCACGGTGCAGGCCGGCAGACCGGCTCGCCCGGCGACGCGACCGACTTCACGAAGATGCGGCAGACGTTGCAGCACTTCGGGATAGCCAGGCAGCAGCACGCGCGCATCACAGTTGCTGCGTACGGCGCGGGGCAGCGCGGCCGCCACATCGCCCAGGCCGCCGGCCTTGATGAAGTCCGCCATCTCGGTCGCTACGAACAGCACCCGCTGCACCAGCGCCGGCAGTTCGATCGGCTGTGACGGGCCACGACGGGTGCCTACCGGCACCAGATCAAGGGCGGGCAGGACAGTCTCTGCAGCGGAATCGTGCAGGGAATCGGCGACAAGGTCGAGGGCCATGGTGAACTTCTCTGAATCAGTCAGGCAGACGCCAGCCGCGCCCAAATGGGCGCCAGGTCTGGGAAGGAAGTCGTCGCGGAACGTGGGGGACGTTTGCGTAGGCTCTACGTGACTGTGCACTGTTCCATATCAAACAGCCGTGAAGTGATGGCGATTTGTTTGTGACAGCGCGTCATCAGTTCAGTACGCATCGTCACGTGCGCGGCGTAGTGACCGCTGCGTACGCGTATGGAACTGCGCGTTCATCCAGCCGGCGACGGATGCCCAATGACATCACTTCTGTAGAGCTGAGCCAACGCTCGGCTATGGAGCCGCGCATCAATCGCTGACGATGCGGCCGCCCACCATCCGGGCGACCTGCTGGCCGAACATATCCACATCGTGCGGGTCGTGACTGATCAGCAGCAGCGGAATGCCGGTTCCATCCAGCACAGCCCGCAGTTCCTGCCGCAGGTGCTGGCGCAGGTCATGGTCCAGCGCGGCAAACGGCTCATCCAGCAGCAGCGCCTGCGGCTGGGTCACCAGGGCGCGCGCCAGCGCGGTACGCTGGCGCTGGCCACCCGACACCTGCGACGGCAGCAGGTCGGCCACGTGATCGATACGGAACGCGTGTAGCCAGCGCTCCACCGCGTCGATGCGCGCACCACGGCGCGGATTGAACCAGCCACGCTCCAGGCCGAAGGCCACGTTCTGGCGCACGCTCAGGTGCGGGAACAGCGCGTAGTCCTGGAAGACATAGCCCAGCCGGCGCCGTTGCGGCGGCAGGCTCACCCCGGTGCTGCTGTCGAACAGCGTCTGGCCCTGCAGCCGCACAAGGCCGCGCTCGGGCCGCAGCAGGCCGGCCACCGCTTTCAGGGTCAGGCTCTTGCCTGCGCCCGAGGGGCCGAACAGCACCACCTGGCGCTGCGTGCACTGCAGCACCACATCCAGCACGAACTGCGGCGTCGCCGCCTGCATCGGCCGGTTCGCCTGCAGGTCAAGCCACATCGCGCAGCTCCTGGCGGCGTCCGCCCACCAGCCGCGCGGCCAGCAGCAGGATGACCATGCACACCAGCGAGGTGAGGATCACCAGCGCATTGGCCTTGCCGTCCTGCCCGGCCTGCACGGCCTCGTAGATGGCGATGGAAAGCGTCTGGGTGCGGCCCGGGATGCTGCCCGCCACCATCAGGGTGGCTCCGAACTCGCCCATCGCACGCGCGAAGGCCAGCAGCAGGCCGGCGAGAATGCCGCGCCAGGCCAGCGGCAGGGTGATGCGGAAGAACACCGCCGCCTCGGACACGCCCAGCGTGCGCGCCGCATTCTCCAGCTGGCCATCGACGCCTTCGAATGCCGCCCGCGCCGGCTTGAACACCAGCGGCAGCGAGGCCACCGCGGCGGCAATCACCGCCGCCTGCCAGGTAAACACCAGGTTGATGCCAAACCACGACTGCAGCCACACGCCGATCGGGCCATTGCGGCCGATCAGCACCAGCAGGTAGTAGCCCAGCACCGTGGGCGGCAGCACCATCGGCAGGGTCAGCAGCGAATCCAGCAGCTCACGTCCGGGAAAGCGCCGGCGTGCCAGCAGCGCACCCAAAGCAACGCCCAGCACCAGGTTGATCGCCGTGGCCCACCCAGCCACCTTCAGCGACAAGCCCAACGCGCTCCAGTCAAGATCCATGCCTCAGGGCTTGCCGAACCCGTGCCTGACCAGGATCGCCTGGCCCTGCGGCGAGCGGACGAAGGAGGTGAAGCGCTTCGCCTCTACCGCCTGGCTGCTGGCCTGGATCACCGCCAGCGGATAGGCGATGCGCCCGCTCACCGGCACCTCGAAGGCGCGGCGCACGCGGTTCGGCATCGCTTGCGCGTCGGTGGCATAGACGAAGCCGGCATCCACTTCACCGCGTGCCACGTAATCCAGCGACTGCCGCACGTTCTGGGTGTTGATGGCCTTGCCCTGCACTGCCGGCCACAGCCCGGCTTTCTCCAGCGCGCCCTTGGCATAGCGGCCCACCGGCACGCTGTGCGGGTTGCCCAGCGCAATGCGCTGCACGCCGGCACCGGCCAGATCCTTCAGCGCACGTGGTGCAGCCTTGGCCTGCGGCGGCACCACCACCCACAGCGCGTTCACCGCGAACACTACGCGGGTTCCGGGCGCCAGCAGCTTCTGCTGCTCGGCCTGGTCCATCGTGGTCTCGTCGGCCGAGGCGAACACATCCACCGGCGCACCGCGGCCGATCTGCTGCAGCAGCACGCCGGAGGCCGCAAAGTTGAAATCGACCCGGGTGCCCGGATGGGCCTTTTCATAGGCCGCACCCAGTTCGCGGAAACTCTCGGTCAGGCTCGACGCCGCCGACACCGTCAGGTCGGCCGCCCAGGCCGGCATCGCCGCCAGCACCCCCAGCAACAACAGTCCTGCACGCTTCATCAAGGGCTCCCGGGGCTATCAGTCTGTTTAGTATTCATCGGGCATTGCGAGCGCGGCCAGGCGCTCAGGTGGCAGTAGCAGGATGCTTCGAGATGCAGGAATCCGAAAACGCGCAGGTCATGCCGGCACCATACGCCACCCGGTTTCCACACCCCCATTACAAATATCAAACCGGTGACTCGGTACTGCCGCGGCGGCTCACGCCGCGCTGGCGCACGCTGTCACGCACGTCCACATCGAACTGCAGCTGCAGCGTGGTGCCGTCATCCAGGTACAGTGCAAAGCCCAGCCCATCGCGGCACGGCAGGCGCCCGGCCAGACCGTCCACCGCCTGACGCGGCAGCACCAGCCGGCAGTAGGTGCCACCGTCGAGCAGCACCGCCTGGTCGCCGCCGTGCAGTGACACCGCCGTACCCCAGCCGCCGTTGCCGCCGAACCGGGTCAGGTTTTCAACCGACTCGCCGGCCAGCAGCTGTGCCAGTTCAGCCTCGTCCAGGCGCAGGCGCATCGTCTGTTCCTGCAACTGCACCTTCATGAGGCGACATCCTCCCACTGGGTGGGGGTATTGCAGTTGACCAAGGCGCTTTCGTCGGCGGGGGACAGGCGCACCGTATGTGCGCCGAGACGGCGTTGCAGGGCCTGCAGCGAACGCGGGCCAAGGGGATCATGGATCATGCTTTCAAGGACTGTACGGCTTTCATCGTCCACATTAAACAGCATCGGAAGCGGATGACCGTAATGGATCGTGCAGCGGCCAGATTGCGCATCACGCAATTGCTGAAGCAGCCGGGGGGTCAGCCGGGGCGTATCCACCGGCACCACCCAGGCTGGGCCATCGGGCATCTGCAGGGCCACGCTATACAGGCCTCCCAGCGGGCCGCAGCGCGCCACCCGGTCGGGAATGCCGTCGAAGGCGGGATAGCGACCGCTCACCCACACCTGCTCCGCACCTGCCAGCGTCAGCAGGCCGCGCATGTGTTCCAGCAGGGTCCGGCCCTGCCATGGCAGCATCGCCTTGTCGCGGCCCATGCGGCTGGACAGCCCGCCCGCCAGCACGATACCGGCCATCGGCGCGCTCATGGCAGTGCCAGGCCCTCATCCACGCATGCCGTGGATCTACTTGTGGGCATGGTCGTGCACCGGCGTATCGTCGGCATGGCAGAGGCTGCAGCCTTCGGTCCATTCGCTGTCGCCATCCTGGTAATGCTCCTGCTTCCAGATCGGGCACTGGTGCTTGACCGCTTCGATCAGCTGCCGGCAGGCACGGAAGGCTTCATCGCGGTGCGGGCTGCCTGCGGCCACCACCACCGCCACCTCACCCACCGCCAGGCGGCCCTTGGCGTGGGCCACATACAGCTTCAGCTGCGGCCCATAGGCGGCCTGGACCTCGGCGGCCAGCCGCTGCACCTCGTTCAGCACCAGCGGCTCGAACAGGTCATAGCTGATGCCCAGCACCGGGCGACCCAGGTTGAGGTCACGCACCTTGCCTATGAATACGTCGATACCCCCGAAGCCGGGGTCGGACACCGCGGCGATGCCCTCGGACGGGTCGATCGTCGCCTGTGCGCGATCCACCACCTTCGCGATCGTGCGATGGCTCATCTCAACCCCCACTGACCGGCGGCAGGATCGCCACCCGGCCATCGGCCGGCAGCGCATCGTGGTCGCGCAGCACCTGTTGCTGGTCGGCGAACGCCGAATAGTCCAGCAGGCCAGCACGGAAGCCCGGCCAGCGCACCGGCAGCAGCTCGCGCAGCGCCTGGCGCAGGTCGGCAATCGTGGCCCCGGCGACGTCCACCGTGATCTCGCGGCTCGCATCCAGGTCGGAAAACGCACCAAACAACTGCAGGTTCACCTGTTTCATCAAGATTCCTCACTTACCAGCTGCACCGGTTCGTGATGACCCCAGCCATGCACCCGCACATACGTACCGGCTGCGGCGAGGTTGCCCTCGGCCTCCAGCACCACCCAGGCGTTGGCCCGCAGCATGGACATCAAACGGAACGACTCCTGGCCGGACAGCACGAGGGCGCTCAGGCGTCCCTGCGCGTCCACTTCCACCCGCGCACGGGCGTGGAAGCGCAGGCCATCGGGCTTGCGCACGTCTGCCTGCAACGGCAGCTGCAGTGGCGCTTCCGGGGCCAGCCCCAGCAGCCGGCGCAGCACAGGCTCAACGAAGAAGCGCTGGCCCACCGCCGCCGACACCGGGTTGCCCGGCAGGCCGAAATACAGCGCGCCGCCCGGCAGCACCGCAAACAGCAGCGGCTTGCCCGGGCGGATCGCCACCTTGTGGAAGATGATGCGCGCGCCGCGGTCACGCAGCGCGTCGGGCACGAAATCGTAGCGCCCGGCCGACACCGCACCGGTGCTGATCAGCAGCTGCGCACCGGCGTCCAGCGCCTGGTCCAGCACGGCATTGAAGGCAGCAACGTCGTCGCCCACCGTGCCCTGCCAGACCACCTCGGCGCCGGCCGCGTGCAGTCGCCCCACCAGGTAGGGGCGGTTGCTGTCACGGATCTGGCCCGATTCCAGCGCCTGCGCCGCGTCGGTCACCAGTTCCTTGCCGGTGGCGATCACCGCGGCCTTCGGGCGCGCGATCACGGCCACATCCCCTACACCGATGGCGTGCAGCAGGGTGCGGGCGTTGATATCCAGCACGTCGCCGGCACGCAGCACGCTCTCGCCATCGTTTACGTCTTGGCCGCGCAGGCGCACGTGCTGGCCGGGCTTGACCTCGGCGCGCAGGGCGATGCGGATCGGGCGGCCCTCATGGCGCTGCAGGATCTCCACCTGCTCCACCGGCACCACCGTATCCAGGCCGGCCGGCATGCGTGCCCCGGTCATGATTTCCCAGGCGCCCTCGCCGCCCACGGCGCCGTCGTCGCCGGCGGCCTGCCAGCCGCGCACCGCGAACTCGGTGCCGGCGTCGAAAGCCTTGCCCTCGGAACGCAGCGCAAAACCATCCATCGCCGAGTTGTCGAACGGCGGCAGCGACTGTGGGCTGATGATGTCGCTGGCCAGGGTACGCCCTCCCGCATCGTGCAGGCGCAGGCGCTCGGCCGGGAGCGCCGAGGCCGCGTCCAGCAGGTGCTGCAATGCTTCGCTGTACGGGATCATGCCGCGCTCCCGTGGCCGCCGCCGTTCACCATTGCCAGCGCGTGGCCAAGTACCGGCGCCAGGATGTCCAGGCACTGCGCGGCAGCGCGCGGGCTGCCTGGCAGGGCAAACACCAGCATGCCGCCCAGCTGCACCACTTCGGCCCGGCTCAGCCAGGCCATCGGCGTGTGCTGTGCACTCAGCGCGCGCACCATCTGCGCCAGGCCATGCACCGGGCGTGTATCCAGCGAGCGCAGCGCCTCGGGGGTCAGGTCACGCGGCCCCAGGCCGGTTCCGCCGGTACACAGGCACAGGCGCACGCCACGCTCGGACAGCGCGCGCAGGCGGCCAGCCAGCGGTTCGATGCCATCGGCCAGCACCTCCGCCGACACCACCTCACCGCCCAGCGCCTGCAGGCCAGACACCAGCTTCGGGCCGGATGCATCGGCATAGGTGCCATCACTGGCGCGGTCGCTCAGGGTCAGTACCGCGCAACGGGCGCCTTCCAGGCCCCTAGGTGCACGCGGCTTGAAACGCGCCTGCTCGGCGTCGTCCATGCCATCGGGGTGCAACCACACGCCGCGCTTGCCGCCCTCCTTGAACAGCAGGCGGATGCCTTCGATGCGCAGCGCCGGCTCCACCGGCTTGCTCAGGTCGTACAGGGTCAGCAGGGCCGCATTGACACCGGCCAGCGCCTCCATTTCCACGCCGGTGCGTGCCTCGCTGGCGCACTCGCACCAGACGCGGATCGACAGCCGTTCCGGCACCGGTGCGCAGAACACCTGCACCAGCTCCAGCGGCAGCGGGTGGCACAGCGGCATCAGCATCGACGCCATCTTCGCCCCCTGCAGGCCGGCAATCTCGGCCATCACCAGCGCATCGCCCTTGGGCAGGCGGCGCTCGACGATCAGCGGGTAGGCCACCGGCCCCGCATGCAGTTCTCCCACAGCCACCGCGCGGCGACGGGTGATGCGCTTGTCGCGGACATCGGCCATGTGGAAGGCCGCGTTCAATTCCCCAGTCATGGTGGTGCTCATCCTCCAATCGAGGCCAGGTGCGGGGTGAGCCCGGTCTGGCCCTGGTGCAATCCGTGCCCGGCCACTTTCAGGCCGAGCTGGGTGGTGATGCGTGCGAGCAGCTCGTCATGGTCGTCGTCGCTCTGCAGCAACGGCCGCAGCGGCACGCCGAAATCGCCGAACAGGCACAGCCGCAGGTCGCCCTTGGCGGTCACCCGCAGGCGGTTGCAGCCCTTGCAGAAATCGCGCGAATACGGCGCGATGATGCCCACG
The DNA here is from genome assembly GCF_056854535.1 of Stenotrophomonas sp. STEN054. Classification (NCBI taxonomy): domain Bacteria; kingdom Pseudomonadati; phylum Pseudomonadota; class Gammaproteobacteria; order Lysobacterales; family Lysobacteraceae; genus Stenotrophomonas; species Stenotrophomonas sp. STEN054. The sequence goes on from NZ_JBXFWG010000006.1 coordinate 21,970, forward strand.
GTGCCGCGGTGCTGCGGGTGGCCGAACTCGCGCGCCGGGCCGGCATCGGCTGCCCGCGGGCGCTCCTTCCAGCCGGCGGCCAGCAACTGTTCGATCACCACGTCAGCGCGAAGGTGGTGGCGCTGGAAATAGGCTTCGTTGTCGCCGGTGCGCATCAGCTCGATGAAGCGCACGCTGAACGGGCGGTCACGCAGGTAGTCCATCCACTGCGGCAGTTCGTCGTCATTGAGCCCGCGCAGCAGCACTGCGTTGAGCTTGATCGACGGCAGGCCCAGCGCCTGCGCCAGGGCCAGGCCCTGTTCGATCTCGGGAAGGCGGTCGTGCCCGGTGATGGTGTGGAAGCGCTCGCGCTGCAGGCTGTCCATGCTCACATTCAGCGCGGTCAAGCCAGCGCGGTGCCAGCCCGGCAGGCGCCGCGGCAGCAGGGTGCCGTTGGTGGTGATGGCCACCTTGCGGATGCCCGGCACCGCAGCCACGGTGCCGATGATCTGTTCCAGATCCTTGCGCAGGCTCGGCTCACCGCCGGTCAGGCGGATCTTGCTCATGCCCAGCGCCGCAAACGCGCGCACGAGGCGCGCAATCTCGTCCACCTGCAGGAAGCGCGGCCGGGCCTCGCCCTGGTAGCCATCAGGCAGGCAATAACTGCAACGGAAGTTGCACGCCTCGGTCAGCGACAGGCGCAGGTACGGAAAGCTGCGTCCGAATCCGTCGGTGAGTTGGCTCATGGCTGGTCCACCTTGTTGCTCCACCGTCTTGCCCTTACCCGGAATGGCCCGGACTTCCTCGCCTGCCGGAACAGTTGCCGGTCTACGCGGCGCGCCGTTCCATGGGGTGACTTGAAGTGTGGCAGCATGCAGCTTTCCGTGCAGCGGCTGTGTGACAGCCCTCATGAGGACGAACGATTTCCTGCAACTGCGGCACGCCGCAGGCTCGCCCAACCTCCGGTACGGTCCGGCCGGGACGAAGCCACCACCGGCTCCCGGCAGCGAGGACCCGCTGGCCATTGAAGGTGCCCGTGTGGCCCGCGATGCCGACCGCATCGTGGTCGCTGGGCATTCCTACCGATATGACACCAACGCCGGTAGAGTCGAGCTTGCTCGACTGCGGAAGAACAGTCGAGCAAGCTCGACGCTACGGCCATCTCCGTCCTGGAGCAGCACGTCGCCGCCCTCCCCAGGGCGCGGCAACCGCTTCGACCGGGATTCCGCCAACGAAGGCAACCCTGCACGTTTGACGGGCTACTGTGCCCATACTGAGGCGACAGCTTCATCGCGGATCCTCTGTGTTCGTCGGTGATACTGCCCCCTTCGTCGCACACGGGTGTTCCCTGAACCGAAACCGGGCTACGGTGCGGATTGACCCGCTCAGGACTACACCGACCCATGCAACGCTGGCTTCTGCTTGCCCTCGCCACCCTGCCCTTCACCGCTGGCGCCATTGTCATCCGCAGCGATGTGGATGAAAGCGCCTATCGCATCCCGGCCTGCGCCTTCCCGGCCCTGGCCGACATGCCCGGCGAAGGACACGGCGTGCTCATCGCGCCGCGCTGGGTGGTGACCGCCGCACACGCCGCGCCGATGGAGGGCATGGATGCCGAGGTGCAGATCAACGGCCAGGCCTACCGCGTCGAACGCGTGGTCGTGCATCCGGGTTACCGGCGCATGCCCGATGCACTGGGCCAGGCGGCTCTGGCCTCCGGCAACCCGGGCCCGATCCACGCCTTCCTGGCCGCTTCCGATGACGTCGCCCTGATCCAGCTGGCCGCGCCGGTCAGCGACGTTGCGCCGGTTCGCCTCTATCGCGGGCAGGACGAAGCCGGCAGGATCGCCACCCTGGTCGGCAAAGGTGCCACCGGCACCGGCCTGACCGGGCTGCTGCCAGGTGCGCCTCACCGGGGCCAGCTGCGCCGCGCGGAGAACGCGGTCACCGGCGGCAACGACCGCTATCTCTGGTATCGCTTCGATGGCCCGGACAATGGCCTGCCGCTGGAAGGCGTGATCGGCGCCGGTGACAGCGGTGGCCCGCTGATGATCCGCGACCGCGACGGCTGGCAGTTGATCGGCCTGGGCTCATGGATCACGGCCGTCCCGGAGCATGCGCTGGAAGCGGGGTACTATGGGCAGGTGGTGCACAATGTGCGCATCTCGCGCTATGCCGATTGGATCGACAGCGTGATCGACGGCGAGTTGTCGCGATCGCCACGCTGAGGGCGCATGCCGGCGGCATGCAATGCCGACGCCTGTCGCATTTTGCACAGGTGTCTGCGGCACCAACGGCAGCAAGGGTTTGGATGGCTTAGCAGCGCTGCCAAAATGCCGGAATCGACGGGGTTTGCCGTCGATCTGCAACTTGTCTGATTGGCACTTTGAGGTCACGCCCGGCCGGTATGCCCCCGGGAAGAGTCACGGGCCAATCTTCACTGCGCGGGCAGGCATGATCTGGGTGCGCTTCATGCAGCCCAGGCCGGACGCCGGGAAACCATACTCAATGATGGCGTCCCCCACCTGGGTGCCCAGCAGATGCCATTCCTGGTCACTGGTGCCATGCGGGACGCCCAGCACCAGGATCTGCAGGTAGCGCTCGCGCACGGTGGAAAATGGAATGCAGGGGCCTTCGAGCGCGAACGCGATGGAGGCTACCCGGCCGTCGGCTGATGTGGAAATCTGCACGTTGCGGGCAACCAGCATCGGATCGATCCCGTAGCGATTGCCCGGGCCTGCGGACGCCGACGCCAGGATCGCCGACGCGCCCGCCTTGCCGCCGGGGAGTGCCAGCGCCAGGCGCTCGGTCAATGCCCAGTATGCCTGCTGCGTTTCCCGCGTAGCGCGCGGCTCGACGGCGGCGCTGCAGAATCGCAGCGGCGATGTGCGCCAGGTTGCAGGATCGCGTGCTTCATCTGCTGCCCCCTTCCGTGGATACCCTGAAAGCCGCATGCTGTGTGCCAGGCTTCGTTGCCGATGCGTCGGCTGCCCCCCCCCACAGTATGCAACCGTATCCACCCAGGACCACGCGCATGGACGAACGTTCAGCGGAACACGTTGCTCCCCAGCCGGGGCACCGGCGTCGCTCGATCGGCAACGCGCTGGCGTTGCTCATCGGTGGCTGCACCGCGCTGATCGGACTGGCCATGACCGCCATCGCCGTCTTCGGGCAGATGGGCCTGGGCCGAATCGGCGCGGGCGTCACGGGTGCTGGCTTTCTTCTGCTTTCAGCGCCCCTGATCGCGCTGCCATTCTCACGGTCGCTGGCAAAGAGGCTGCTCCTGCTTGTGCTGGTCGCGCTGGCCGCGTTTGCCGGCTGGCTGTGCTTCTGGCCACAGGCAGGGGCAACGCCCTCGCCCACGGCGCAGGCGGCGGTCATTGTTTTTGCAGCACTGTTGGCCTTCCGTGTGTATCTGGCCCGGCGCAGACGGGCCGTCGACGCTGGTCGTGGCCAGCTGTAGAGCCGAGCCATGCTCGGCTGCGTTTTGCTCTTCTGTAGAGCCGAGCCATGCTCGGCTGCGGTATGCGCGGACCAGTCGAACTGCAGGAGCAAAGCAGCCGAGCATGGCTCGGCTCTACAAAATCGGAGCAGCCGAGCATGGCGCGGCTCTACAGGATCGGAGCAGCCGAGCATGGCTCGGCTCTACAAAAGCGGAGCCGTCGAGCATGGCCCGACGTTACTGGCGGGAGCTTTCCAGCTGCGTGGTCAGCAACCGTGTCAGGTTCCGTCGTGCGAAATACCCCTGCAGCTGCTCGGCCTTGATCGTCCGCGCCTTCAACCTGGGCGCGCCATCGTCGCCATATTCAATGCGATAGCAGCGCGAGGCGCCGCAGAGCTCGGCCTGGCTGGCGGTGACGATGACCACGGTGATTTCCAGGCTGGTGAAAGCGTTTCCGGTCTTGATGTCCGGGTTCTCGGTGCCGGCGCGGTCGATGAGGGTGCGGAACCTGCCCAGGTCTCGCTCGCCGCCGCTGCTGAGCGGGCCGACGTTGGTGGCACGGCGGATGTCGTCGTCTTCGCTGGGCGTGGCCTTGCTCCAGTGCTCGGTACGCTCGGGGATGACCGCGCGCACGACCCTTCCGTCGGGCTCGATGAGGTCGATCACCACGTCCAGCAGGTAGACCGGCTCCAGGCCGAGGTTGGTCACGAAACAGTGCGCATCCAGGTGCCGGCCGGCGCCGGAGGTGATGAGGATCGAGGGCCGCTGCTGGCGGCGGTAGCTGCGCAGGAAGAAGTTGAGGTAGACCACCCAGATCAGGGCGGTCACGCAGGTCATCACCGCGGTCAGCAGCGGTGCGAAATGGAGCAGGTTCTGCAGCATCCTCGGTGGAACTCGTGGGCGTGGGGTAGCCCATGGTCGCGGTTGCGGTGCTTGTGGGTTGTGAAGTGGTCGGCGGCCACGGGTCGTGCGGCCATCCACGCATGGCGTGGATCTACCGGGCGGGCAGGCATGGCCCTTGTTGCGGCGGAACACTGCACCTACCATCGGACCGCCCTTTCCAATCCCTGCCCCGATGACGACCTTCGCTGAACTCAACGCCGCCCAGCTGGCCAACCACGCCCTCAACATCTTCATCGCCGAGGGCCGCCACATCGAGGGTGCGCGCGTGATCTACCGTGCGCTGCAGCTCGACCCGCATCAGCCCGATGCACTGCGCAGCCTCAGCGATTTTCATGCGAACTCCGGCACCGAAGCTTTTTCGGCCGCCACCATGGAATACGCCCTGTCCGGCGCGATCGAACTCGGTCCGGAGGAACGCCAGAAGCTGGAAGCGCTGCATTTCCTCGATATCTGGACCTGGGGCTTCGCCCGTCACAACTCCGGCGAAGCACAGCTGGGTGCCGAGGCCTTCAAGAACCGTGGCGACTTCGAGGTCGACCACGCCGCCTACGCGGCCTTCCTCGGCACCATCGTGGAGCCGGCCGGCTCGCTGCAGGCTGCCTTCGAGGCCGCGCACCGCCTGTCCGGCCTGATGGCGGGCTTCCTGCAGCACGGCGGCAAAGACGATCCGGACCTGGACGATGTCCTGCGTGGCGAGGGTTTCGTTGAAACCGCCGAGTACCCGCAGTGGCTGCAGTCGTCCACCGACGATCTGGATGCACTGGACAAGGCCATCCAGGAGCAGCGCCAGAAGGGGTGATCCGGCGCCCCCTGCGGGTCAGCCGCCGGGCCTGGCCCGGCGCTGCCTCACTGCGCCAGCGCGTAATCCAGGCCCGCGCACACCGCCGCCACCTGGGCGTCGTTGCATTCCTGCGGGTTGGTACGCGGGCTGTCCGGGTAGACCTCGGTGGTGGTGGCATAGCGCGCGTCGGTGAAACCGGCGCATGCACCGATCGAACGCGACTCGCCCCAGACCACGCCCGGCGACTGCAGCGGCAGGCCCACCAGGTTGCCCTCGGCGTCGGCCGGGGCGATGTGGGTGATCGGCGCAACGGCCTCGATCAGCGCCTTCTGGAAACCGTGCTGCGGATCCTCGCTGTTGCCTATCACGTAGAAGCCATCAGGGATGGTGTCACGCTCGAACGGCTTGCCGTCGCGGGCGCAGCGCGCCGGGTCGAACTCGTGCAGGTCGCTGTCGGTGGTCTCGTGCAGGTCCAGGTGCACGCGGATGTCGGCCTTGCGCTCGGCCACCCAGCGCATCAGCGAGGCGGCCTCCTCGATCAGGCCGCCGTCACGGAAGCTGCGGTTCGGGTCGATCGCATCCGGGTTCCAGCGCTGGATGCGCTCGTAGCCCCACGGGCTGACGCACGGCGCCACGATCAGGTTCATGCGGCCCAGGTAGCGCTCGGCCTGCGCTTCGAGGAACTGCAGTGCGCCATGCACCCCGCTGGTCTCGTACCCATGCACGCCGCCAGTGATCAGGGCGGTCGGCAGCGCCGGGTTCCAGTCGTGGTTGACCACGGCAAACAGCGGGTAGTGGTCCGGGGCATAGTCGAGCTGGCCGTACTGGATCACGTCGAAACCGTCGTCCAGGCGCTCCAGGGCAGCCACCACATCATCGTGGTAGCTGCGCTGGCGCTGCTGGGCGGCCCGCCACTGTGCGCGTTCAGCATCGCCCCAGGGCTGGCCGGGGGTACCGATGGGATAGAACGGCGCGAGGGTCATGCAGGAGCTCCAGAAGGTCCAGTTGCGTTAGTGCAGCCGATCATTCTAAGCCGTCTGCCTGCCCCGGCCGAGACCCTCCCCTGCCGTGCTTGCCACGGGCCGCCCGCCCCCTTCATCCAGAGGCGGTCATCTGGTTGTAAAATCAACGGTTTTTGGCCCCTGGCTACTTGATGGCGAACGCCGCGCAGCCGGTCCTGGGTGGACCGGAGTTCCTCCGCCTGCTTGCCCGTCTCAGCGACGGTGCGATGCCGGCCAGCAGTCCCGCCCTGACCGATCGCCTCGGCCAGTGGGTGGACTGGAGCCGTGCCGTGGCCCTGTCCGGGGCGCTGGACGGCCGCCTGCCCGAACCGGGCGAGGCCGCCGAAGCGGCGGAGGACCTGCTGGCCGACTGCGCCCAGGCCGAGTCCAGCCTGCTGGCCTCGATCCGCGAGGATGCCGAGGCCGAGCGCCTGCTGGACCTGGCCGAGGCCGCCGCGCAGGCCAACTTCGCCTCGCTGCGCCAGCGTTACCGCGTGCTGCAGCAGGCCATCCAGACCGCCACCGGACGCCTGCGCGGGCGTCTGCGCGACCAGCTGGTGCAGGCCTCGCCGGAGCTGGCGCGGCTGGCCGAGGTCGACGCGGTGATGGAACAGACCCTGACCCCGCGCGAGCACAGCCTGCTGGCCACCGCACCGACGGTGCTGGCCGCCCGTTTCGAACGCGTGCACGGCCAGCCCGGCTGGCGCGCGTCCTTCCGCAATGACATGCGCAGCCTGCTGCTGGCCGAGCTTGAACTACGCTTCCACCCGATCCATGGGCTGCTTGCAGCCCTGCGCTCCCACTGACCGGAACACCATGTCCAGAACTGCATTCCACGTCGTTGTTTTCCTTGTCGGCCTGCTGGCCGTGTGCTGGATCGGCATCGGCTACGTGGCGGTGCACCCGCTGGGTGCGGCGGTGGCGGCGATCATCGCGGCCTGCTACATCGCCGGCGGCGTGGAGCTGTACCGCTATCGCCAGGCCAGCAACGGGCTGCGTACCGCACTGAACGACCTGGGCACGGCGAAGGACGCCCTGGCACCGTGGCTGGAACGCGTGCCGGCGGGCCTACGCAACGCCGTTCGCCTGCGCGTCGAAGGTGAGCGCATCGCCCTGCCCGGCCCGGTGCTGACCCCCTACCTGGTCGGCCTGCTGGTGCTGCTGGGCATGCTCGGCACCCTGCTGGGCATGATGGATACGCTGCGCGGCACCGGGCTTGCGCTGCAGAGCGCCACCGACATGGCCGCCATCCGCGGCTCGCTGGCCTCGCCGGTGCAGGGCCTGGCCGTGGCCTTCGGCACCTCGATTGCCGGTGTTGCCAGCTCGGCGATGCTCGGCCTGCTGTCCGCGCTGCTGCGCCGTGACCGCCTGCAGGTCGTGCAGCAGCTGGACCGCGCCATTGCCGGCGAGCTGCACCCGTATTCGCAGGCCTGGCAGCGCGCCGAGTCGCTACGCCTGCTGCAGGCCCAGTCGGCCGCCCTGCCCGCACTGGTGGACCGCCTGCAGGCGATGACCAGCGCCTTTGAACAACACAGCACGGCCGCCAACGAGCGCCTGCTGACCGGCCAGTCCGACTTCCTCACCCACAGCCAGGCACTGCAGGAACGACTGGCGGTTTCGCTGCAGCAGTCGCTGCGCGAAGGGGCCGAGGCCAGTGCCGCCGCCATTGCCGGTGCGCTGCAGCCGATGGCGGAAACCACGCTGGCAGGGCTGGCCAACCATGGCCAGGCGCTGCATGCGCGCGTCGAAAGCGCCGTGCAGCAGCAACTGGCCGGCCTCAGCGAAGGCTTCGAGCGCAGCCGCGTGGCCACCGAAGCGAGCTGGGCCAGGATCATGGCTGAGCAGACCCAGGCCCAGCAGGCGCTGGTGGCCGATCTGCGCCAGCACCTGCAGGCCTTCAGTGACGGCCAGTGCGCACAGGCTGAGACGGTGCTCGCACGCATCGGCGATCGCCTGCAGGCCGACGCCGCCGGCAACACCGAAGCGTGGCGTGCCGCCGCCGAACAGCAGCAGGCGGTGAATGCCGCGCTGGTGGAGCGCCAGCAGCAGGCCCTGCAGGCGGTCGGCGCACAGCTGGATGCGCAGGCACAGGCGCTGCTGCAGGCATTGGACGAGCGCCATGCCGCGGGCCAGTCGCTGCTGCAGGATCACGAGGCACAGCGTTCGCACGACTGGCAGGCCGCACAGGCCGCAGCCGCCAGCGCGCATGCCGAACTGCAGGCGACCTTGGAGGCGCGCGAACAGCAGCGCCAGGCGGGCTGGGATGCTCTGGCCGCCGAAATGCAGCAGGCGCACGTCGCCCTGCAGACCCAGTTGCAGGCCGGCGACGAACAGCGCCTGCAGCAGTGGAGCGCGGCACTCGACGCCATCGCGCAGGGCCTGGCCGAGCGCCAGCAGCAGGTCTGCGAGACCCTGGCCAGCACCGCGCAGCAGATCGGCGAGAACGGCCGCGCGCAGGCCAGCGCCACCCTGGCCGAAGTCTCCACCCTGCTGCAGACCGCCGCCGACGCCCCAAAGGCTGCGGCCGAGGTCATCAACGAACTGCGCAGCACCCTGTCCGAGAGCTTGGTGCGCGACAACAAGATGCTGGAAGAACGCGGCCACCTGCTGGCCACCGTGCAGACGCTGCTGGAGGCGATCAACCACGCCTCGCACGAACAGCGCACTGCCGTGGATGCGCTGGTGGGCGGCTCGGCCGAGCTGCTGGAACGCGTCGGCAGCCGCTTCACCGACCACATCGCCGCCGAGACCGGCAAGCTCGACGGCATCGCCGAGCATCTCAGCGGCAGCGCAGCGGACGTCGGCCAGCTGGCCGGGACCTTCGGCGCCGCGGTCGAGCAGTTCGGTGCGGCCTCCACCGAACTGTCCGGGCGCCTGGAACAGATCGGCGGCGCGCTGGACGCGTCGCTGGCCCGCAGCGATGAGCAGCTGGCCTACTACGTGGCGCAGGCGCGCGAGGTGGTCGACCTCAGCCTGCTGTCGCAGAAGCAGGTGATGGAAGAGCTGCAGCAGCTGGCCAAGCGCCGCGGCAAGGCCGGCAGCGCATGAGCGACGAACTGGAGGTCGACGGCGGCTCGCACGCCCCGATCTGGGCGGCATTCGGCGACCTGATGTCGGTGCTGCTGGGCGCCTTCGTGCTGATCCTGGTCGGCGTGGTGGCGGTGCAGCTGGAACTGTCGCAGCGCCTGGACCAGGAAGTGAAGCAGCGCCAGGCCGAGGCCAAGCGCCTGCAGACGCTGGAGCAGGCACTGGCTGGCCCGCTGGCCGCCGGCCGAGTGACCTTGGTTGATGGCCGCATCGGCATCAGCGGCAGCGTGCTGTTCGCGCTCAACTCGGACCAGCTGCAGCCGGAAGGCCAGGAACTGCTGCGCAGCCTGGCCGCGCCGCTGGCGGCGTACCTGGGCTCGCGCGAAGAGATCCTGATGGTCAGCGGCTTCACCGATGACGCGCCGATCCGCGATGGCAACCGCCGCTTCGCCGACAACTGGGAGCTGTCCGCGCAGCGTTCGCTGACGGTGACCCGCACGCTGATTGCCGATGGCGTTCCGGCCGATGCGGTGTTTGCCGCCGCGTTCGGCAGCGAGCAGCCGGTCAGTTCCAATGCCGATGAAGCCGGCCGCGCGCGCAACCGCCGCGTGGAGATCGCGCCGATTCCCAAGCCGAAGGCCGCTGATGGCAAGTAAGCCGCCGCCCCGGGAAGGCCTGCGCGCACTGGTGCGCGACCTGGATGCCGGTTCGCGTAGCCTGGCGCATTACCCGCAGGTGCCGATGCTGGACCAGGTGCGCCGCGAGTGGAGCGCGCTGCGCAGTGAAGTGCAGGTGCGCCGCTCGCTGCGCGCCGAGGCCCCGGCCGATGGCGGCCCGTTGAATTCCGCGGTGCTGGTGCAGCGCATGCTGGACACGATGCAGGCCACCAGTCCCGGCTACCTGCGGCACTTCATCGATTACATCGACACGCTGTCCTGGCTGCAGGCGCTGCAGGATGGTGCGGCGACCGCCGCGAACACCGCAAAGCCCAAGCGCACGCGCAAGCCCCGTCCCGTTGGCTGATTGCCCCTGTAGAGCCGAGCCCACGCTCGGCTCCATCCAAGTGCAGCCGAGCATGGGCCCGGCTCTACGGTGCGTCAGCCGCGGAGGGTGGCGCCGCCGTCGACGTAGAGGTCGCTCATCGCCACGTGGCCGGCCTGGTCGGAGAGCAGGAACATCACCGAGTGGGCGATGTCCTCCGGGGTGGCCAGCTTGCGCAGCGGGATGCCGGCCTTGTAGGTGTCCAGGTTGCCTGCAATCACCCGCTCGGCGCCCTGCGCGTCGTCCCACATGCCGGTCTGCATCGGGGTCAGGGTGGAACCCGGGGCGACGATGTTGCAGCGGATGCCCAGCGGCGCCAGCTCCAGCCCCAGGCAACGGGTGAACATGGTGGCTGCAGCTTTCGATGCCGCGTAGGCGGCCATGCCATGCCGCGGCACGCCGGCCGCATTCGAGCTGACGGTAACCATCGCGCCCTGCCCGCGCGGTGACATCACCCGCGCCAGGGCACGCCCGACATGGAACACACCGTCGGTGTTCACCGCGAACACCCGGCGCCAGTCGTCATCGTCGGTCTCGGTCACGCCACCCACATGCAGTATACCGGCCACGCTGGCGGCCAGCATGATCGGCCCGATGCTGGACTCGACCTGATCCACCAAGCCGTCCACGGCGGCACTGTCGGTCACGTCGAGCGCAAAGTTGTGCACACGCACATCTGCCGTAACAGGCGCCTGGCGATCGGTCGCCACTACGATGCAACCGGCATCGGCCAGCAGCCGCACCAGCGCAGCACCCATGCCACCGGCGGCGCCGGTCACCAGCGCCACGCGCCCTTCAAAACCGGTCAACTGCATGCTGCGATCTCCTGCTCTTCATCCCACTGCCGCAGCCGTGTCGACAACCACGGCGCCAGCTGTGCGACCGCGTCGCGGCCGGTCAGTTCAGCGTGCAGGAACGGCAGTTCCAGCGCCTGCACCTTGCGCGCATGCGCCATCCACAGCGCCGACTGCAGCTGCGGTCGCGCCTGGTGGTCACGGTCCGCACGCACATGCACCAGCGTTCCGTCATACGGGCGATGGTGATGCTCGCGGATCAAGCGATTGGTCCCAGTGACCGCACGTACCACCCCATCCAGCACCACATCCGGAAGGCGGCCCAGCGCACTGCCGCCACGGCGCAGGAAGGCGAGGATGCGCTCGCGGCTGTCCAGCTCCGGGTGGGCATCGGGATCGTGGCCGGCAATGGCCAGCAGCGCGCGCAGCGCCGTGATGGCGTCCGGTTCCGGCTCGGCCCGCCAGCATTCGCTGGGATAGGCATCCAAAAGCACCAGCTCACCCACACCGCGGCCGATCTCATGCAGGCGCACCGCCATGGCCTGCGCCAGGATGCCGCCCACCGACCAGCCCAGCAGGTGCACCGGCCCCTGTGGCTGCAGTGCGGCGATGCGGCGCACGTAGTCGTTGGCCATCACCTCGATGCTGGGCGGCATCGCCTGCTGCGGGTCCAGCGCCGGCGACTGCAGGCCGTAGACCGTGCGCGCCGGCTGCAGCGCGCGTGCCAGCGTCCGGTAGTTCCAGGCAATGCCACCGGCCGGATGCACCACGAACAGCGGCTGCGCGGCATTTTCCACCGTGGCCAGTGCAATCACCGGCCCCAGCGCGTGGTCGGCCAGCGCCGGTGGCTCGGCGATGCGTGCGGCCAGCGCGGCGACAGTCGGCTGCGCAAACAGTGCACCCAGACCGAGATCGCAGCGCCAGCGTTGTTCGATGGCCAGCAACAGGTGCACGGCCGACAGCGAATCGCCCCCCAGGCTGAAGAAGTCCGCATCCGCGGCGACGGGCAGCTCACGGCCCAGCGCACCTGCGAACAGCTCTGCCAGTTCCTGTTCCAGCGGCGTGCTCGGCGCACGTCCGGCGACCTCCTGCTGCGGCGGCTTCGGTAACGCCGTGCGGTCGAGCTTGCCGTTGGCCGTGACCGGCCAGTGGTCCACGCCGACGAAGGCCGACGGCAGCATGTAATCCGGTAAGCGCATCGCGAGATGGCTGCGCAGCACCGCGGCATCCGCGCACGACGAGGGCACATAGGCCACCAGCCGCGCATCGCCCGGCGTGTCGTGGCGCAGCAGCACCTCCACCCGGTCCATGCCCGGCAGTTCGCGCAACGCGGCCTCGATCTCGCCCAGCTCGATACGCAGGCCACGCAGCTTGACCTGATGGTCGCTGCGGCCCAGGTAATCCACCGCGCCATCGGCGCGCCAGCGTGCGACGTCGCCGGTGCGGTAGATGCGCTCCCCGGGCAGGAAAGGATCGGCCAGGAAGCGCTCGGCGGTCAGGTCATCGCGGCCCAGGTAGCCACGTGCCAGCTGCACGCCGCCCAGATAGAGATCACCCGGCACGCCGACCGGCAGCGGCTGCATGCGCGCGTCCAGCACATACAGGCGGGTATTCCACACGGGGAAGCCGATCGGCACCGGCCGCGAGCGGTCCTCGGCCGACGCCGGCCACCAGCTCACATCGACCGCGGCCTCGGTCGGGCCGTACAGGTTGTGCAGTTCCGCCTGCACCCGGCCGTGGAAGCGATCACGCAGCGTGGCGTCCAGCGCCTCGCCGCTGGTGAACACCCGCCGCAGCTGCAGGCCCTCCGATGCCGGCGCGGCAAGGAAGGCGTCAAGCATGGACGGCACAAAATGCGCGGTGGTGATCTCATGGCTGCGGATCAGCCGCGCCAGCTCGGTCGGGTCGCGATGCGCCTCCGGTGCGGCCAGCACCAGGGCGGCGCCACACAGCAGCGGCAGGAAGAATTCCCAGACCGACACGTCGAACGTGGCCGGGGTCTTCTGCAGCACGCGGTCATCGGCGGTGAACCCGTAGTGCTCGCGCATCCACAGCAGGCGATTGACGATGGCCCGGTGCTCGATGACCACGCCCTTGGGCTCACCGGTCGAGCCGGAGGTGTAGATGACATAGGCCGCATCGTCCGGCGATGGCTGGCGCCACGGCGCGGCGAAACTCAGTGCGGTCCACTGCGTGGACGCCAGCACCGGCACCCCGCCCAGCCGAGCCTGTACGTCGGCCTCGGCCAGCACGCAGACCGGTCGTGCCGAGGCGAGGATGCGCGCCAGGCGTTCATCGGAATGGGCAAGATCCAGCGGCAGGTAAGCAGCGCCGGCGCGCAGCACGGCCATCAGCGCGATCACCAGCTCCGGCGAGCGCGGCAACGCCACCGCGACCACGCTGCCCGGGCCGACGCCCAGCGCGCGCAACTGGGCGGCCAACGCAAAACTGCGCGCTTCCAATGTCCCGTGGTCCAGTGCGGCGTCACCGAACACCAGCGCCGTCGCCTGCGGGTCACGATCCATGCCCTGCTGCAGCAGCTCCACGAGGGTGGTTTCGGGCAGCGCATGGGCGGTGGCGTTGAAGCCGTGCACCGTCCGCTGCGCCTCCTCGGGCGTGGCCAGCGGCACGTCGGCCATATCGGACGACTGCAGTGCGGCCGCCACGAAATGCAGCAGCCGCGTGCCATGCGCCTGCACGTCGTCGCGGCTGTACAACGCGGGATTGGCCTCGATCTCCAGGTCCAGCAGGGTCTGGCCGTCGCCACGGAAGCCCAGGGTCAGGTCATCCACCGGGCCGGTGCACAGCACCTCCAGCGTGGCCTCGACGCCGGGCAACGCCAGCGGCCTGTAGAACGGCTGCACGTTCACCAGTGGGCCGTGCAGGCGCTGCTGCGCACCGACCAGGCCAAGGTCACGACGCAGCTGTTCGCCACGGTAGCGCCCGTGCTTGCGCCCCTGGCTCAATTGCCGGCCGATGCCACGCACAACGTCTTCGACGCTGCCCTCGCCCGCCGCGACCCGCAGCGGCAGCACGTTCATCACCATGGCCGGCACCCGCGCCGAGGCATTGCCGAGGCGGCCCATCCAGGGCACGCCCAGTACCACTTCCTCGGCCGCGCTCATCCGCCGCAGGTACTCGGCCGACAGCGCGGCCAGCACGTCCGGCCACGGCTGCATCCAACGCGCCGCAGTCTGCAGCAGCAGGTCGCGGAAGGATGCATCGAGCGGCTGCACGAAACGCAGCGCATCGTCGCTGGCCGCTACTGTCCCGGCCAGCCCCGCACCGGCTGGCGCACCCTGCAGTTGTTCGCGCCACCACTGGCCCGCGAGGCCGCGACGGGGATCTGCACGATAGGCGGCGTCATCGGCCAGCACGCCGGCCAGCGGCGGCAATGGCTCGCCCTCACGTCCCGCATACAGCGCACACACCCGGTCACTGAACAACGCCATGCCATAGCCATCGGCAGCCAGGTGGTGCACGCGCAGGTACCAGACCCAGCGCTGCCCACCCAGATCAAACAGCATCTGCTGGCTGATGCGGTCACGGCTGGGATCCACCGCTGCCAAACGGTCGGCCTGCATCGCGGCACGCGCCACGGCTGCAGGATCGGCCTCAGCCGACACATCGCGAAGCGACAGCTGCGGCACATGGGCAGCGTCGTGCCACTGCAGCGGCTGGCCGTTCTCGCCCTCGGCAAAACGCAGCGCGAAGGCCTGCGCCTCGGCCGCCGCCTGGTTGGCTGCGGCCACGAATGCGACGACGTCCAGCGCACCCTCGATCCACACGGCATGGGCCGTATTGAACGAGGGGTTGTCCGGTGCCAGGCGCTGGGCATACCACAGGCCTGACTGCGCCTCGGTCAGTGCCACCGGCGTCGCCAGCCCCGCGGCGCTCATGTCTGCTGCGCCGCCTGCAGTTTCTGCACCACCGCCCACCAGTGGCGCAGCGTGCTGTGCTCGGCCAGCTGCGAGAACTCCAGCGGCAGCCCGGTGTTGCCCCAGGCCAGGACCAGGCCGAGCATGCGCATCGAATCCAGGTCGAGGTCGATCAGGTTGTCGTCCTCGCCGATATCGGCCGGCTCGCAATCGAGCACGCGCGCCACGTCGGCCCGCATGCGCTCAAGGTCCAGCACGTCCTGGATCGTAGCCATCAGAGCACCTCCAGCAGCTGTAAGGTGGTCATCGGTACGCCACTGGTGCGGGCGATCCAATGCAGGGCCTGGTCATGGTCGGCGCGCGAGAAGTCGGCGACCGCATCGGCGGCGATGAATGCCTCGATGTCACGCTGGAAGGCCTCGACCACGGTGGCCGTGCAGCCGATATGCGCATACACCCCGGTGACCAGCAGCTGGTCACGGCCGCGCACGCGCATCAGGGTTTCCAGGTTGCTGCGCTGGAAGGCGCTGTAACGATGCTTGACCAGCACGTGCTCACCCGCCTGCGGGGCAAGTGCATCGATGATCGGTTCGTGCTCCTCGCCGCGGCGCATGCCCGGGCCCCACAGGTCGGCCTGCAGGCCGCGGTCACGCCGGTCCTGGTCGCCATGCTGGGCGGTATAGAACACCGGGATGCCGTATGCCCGGCAATGCGCCAGCAGACGCGCGATGTTGGCCACCGCCGGCTGCAGCGGCTCGGTACCGGCGTCGAACGCCGCCAGGAAATAGCGCTGCATGTCATGCACCAGCAAGGCGATGCGATCACGCTGCGGCCGCCACAGGCCGCGCGGGACCGGCAGTTCGGCGGCGGTCGGCAAGGGGTATGGGGTAATGCGGGGCAGCGCCATCAGCGCGTTCCTCCTGTCTGTTGCAGATGACGCGCACGCAGCTGCGCGCGCAGTTCACGACGGCTGATCTTGCCGACCGCCGTGGTATCGAAACTGTCCACGAACACCACCTGGTCGGGCACCTTGAACGCGGCCAGGCCGCGGCCACGCATCCACGCCTTCAGCGCGGGCCCCTTGATCAGCTCACCCTGCTGGATGACGAAGGCGCAGCTGCGCTCTCCCAGGTAGTCATCGGGAATGGAGACCACTGCCGCATCGAACACGGCGGGATGGGCCAGCAGATGGTCTTCGATCTCTTCGGCGGAGATCTTCTCGCCGGCACGGTTGATGTGGTCGCCCGCGCGGCCCTGCACCACCAGGTAGCCACCCGGCAGCTGCTGCACACGGTCGCCGGTGCGATAGAAGCCGTCGTCGGTGAAGGCGCGCGCGTTGGCCACCGCATCGTTGTGGTACGCGCCGATGGTGTAAGGGCCACGGGTCAGCAGATGCCCCACCTCGCCTTCGGCCACGGGCTGGTCGTGGTCATCGACCACGCGCACCTCGTCATCCGGGCTGATCGGTCGCCCCTGGCAGGCCACGACCAGCTCTTCGGGGTCATCCAGCCGCGTGTAGTTGACCAGGCCTTCGGCCATGCCGAACACCTGCTGCAGCGTGCAGCGCAGGCCGTCGATCACCCGCCGCGCGGCTTCCGGCACCAGCTTGGCACCGCCCACCTGCAGCACCTGCAGGCTGGACAGATCGTGCTTGCTGGTCGCCGCGGCCTGCGCCCACAGCAGGGCCAACGGCGGCACGAGGCCGCAGCAGGTCACCCGTTCGCGGGCGATCAGCGGGAACGCGGCATCCGGGCCGGGGCGGGGGCTGAGCACCACGCGCGCGCCGGCATACAGCGCGCCGAAGAAGCCCGGCGAACTCATCGGGAAGTTGTGCGCCGCCGGCAGCGCGACCAGGTAGACGCTGTCGCGGTCGATGCCACAGATCGAGTTGCTGGCCCGGAACGAATAGATGTAGTCGTCGTGGGTGCGCGGGATCAGCTTGGACAGCCCGGTGCTGCCACCGGAAATCTGCAGGAAGGCCACCGACTGCGAGTCCGGATCGGGCGGCAATGCGCGGCGGTCACCCTGCAGCGTATCCAACGCAATGAACCCGTCCGCCTCGCCATCGATGACCACGTGCGCGATGCCCGGCACGTCCGCCTGCAACGCACGCGCCAGTCCGCGGTGGTCGAAGTTCTCATGCACGTCGGTGGTGATGTAGGCACTGGCTTCGGCCTTGCGCGCGAAGTGCACCAGCTCGGTGAGGCGATGCGCCGGCAGCACGTACACCGGCACCAGGCCGGCACGGAACAAGCCGCACACGGTAGTGATGAAGCCGGCGGTGTTGCCCAGCTGCACCAGCACGCGGTCACCCGGCTGCAGGCCCAGGCCCAGCAGGCCCGCGCCGATGCGGCCTGCTTCGTGCCACAGCTGCGCATAGCTCAGGCGCACGTCACCGGCCACCACCGCGATCTCGTCGGCGTACCGCTGTGCCCGCTCACGCAGGAAGGCCGGGAAGGTCTCGCCGCGCCAATGGCCGGCGGCACGATAGCGCGTGACCCGATCCTCGGGCCAGACCTGCTGCAGCGGCAGCCGCGGGGAAACAGCGTTGTTCATGGCACGGGCTCGATCAGGGCCGCCGGGTCATGCACACCCAGGGCGTTCAACAAGGCAGTGAATTTGGCGCCGGTCTCGGCCGCTTCGGCCTCCGGCTGCGAGTCGGCGACGATGCCGGCACCGGCGAACAGCCGCAGCTGCGTGCCCTGCAGGCGTGCGCAGCGGATCGCCACGAACCAGTCGCCGTCACCCTGCGCGTCCAGCCAGCCGACCGCACCGGCGTAGAAGCTGCGCGGCACCGGCTCCAGCTCGCGGATGCGCTGCAGTGCGGCCTGGCGTGGCGTCCCGCAGACCGCTGGCGTCGGGTGCAGTTCGGCCAGCAGCGTGGCGGCAGGCGTGGAGGGATCCTTCAGCGCGGCATGGATGCGCGTGCCGAGGTGCCACATGCTCGCCGTGGCGTGCAGCACAGGCTGTGCCTGCGCTTCGACGCGGCTGCACCACGGCACCAGGCCATCGACGATGGCCTCGACCACGTGGCGGTGTTCGTCATGGTCCTTGCGCGAGGCCAGCAGCGCCTGCGCGACGCGCTGGTCTTCAGCAGGATCACTGCTGCGTCGGGCGGAGCCGGCCAACGGATGTGACAGCACCTGCGCGCCGCGCTTGCGCAGCAGCAGTTCCGGCGTTGCGCCGACCAGCCAAGCTGGCGGCCGGCCCGGCTCGACCGGCAGCGGCACGGCGTAGGTCGCCACCGAGGGATCGGCACCTAGGCGTGCCAGCAGCCTGTCCGGTGCCACGGGAAGATCGGTGTGCGCCAACAGGCTGCGCGCCAGCACCACCTTGTGCAGGGTGGCATCGGGCGCACGCATCGCCTGCACGGCAGTGGCCACGGCCGCCGCATAGTCCTGCGCCGTAGGCTGCGGCTGCAACGCCCCGCGCAGGGCCGGCGCGGCGACATGCTGCGGCCGCAGGCCGGGCAGAAGACGCTCCGGTTGGTACAGCGCATCGTCGGCACGCGGCTCGAACGGCACCGCCCCCACCAGCAGGCCCGGGCCGCCGCGCTGCTGCGCGAAGAAGGCATCCACCCGCTCGGCCAGGCTGGCCAGCGCACCGGTCGGCAGGCTGGCGCGGCAACCGCGTGCATGCAGCTGCTGGTCAGCGTGCTGCAGCAGGAACAGCGCGGCCTCGTCGGCGTGGTGGGCAGGTGGCGGCGCAGCCTCGGGCCACGCCCCCTGCATCAGCGAATCGTTCATGCGGTCTCCTTTGCGCGATGGGCCATGGCCAGGCCGCACAGCAGCAACAGCAGCACGCCCACCAGCAGATGCGGCAGACTGGCGCCCGCGCGATACAACAGCGTGCCCAGCATCGGGCCGGCGACCATGCCCAGTCCCTGCGCGGCGGCAACGGCACCGGCAGCCGCGCCCTGTTCGTGTGGCTGCACCGCATCGGCGGCCAACGCCTGGAACGAGGGGAAGACAAAGCCCATGCCGAACGCCGCAAACGCATACGCCGCCGGCAACTGCCAGGGCTGCTGCACGGCCGCGACCGAAGCGAAGCCGAGCCCGGCGATCAGCGCACCAATCATGATCCAGCGGCGCGGATGCACCTCCAGCGTCATCACCAGCACCTGCGCCAGGATCAGGCCGACGCCGACGGCAGTCAGGGCGATGCCCGCCATGCGCGCGCCGGCGGCGGGATCCAGCGCGAAGCGATCAATGGCGAAGAAACCCACGGTGACCTGCGCGATGGTCACCGAGACCATGCCGAGGAAGGCCGCCAGCTGCGGCAGGCGCAGGCGGGCATCCAAACGCGACATCGGTGCGGGGGCACGTGCCTGTGCAGCGGCCACCGGCGGCGTGGCCGGCAGACGCCAGGCGATCAATGCCAGCGAGAGCAGCGGCAGCATTGCCGCCACGTACAGCGCCAGAGAGAGATTGCGATACGCCAGCCACCCCGCAGCGGCCGGGCCCAGCACCATGCCCAGCGCATTGGCACTGCCCAGACGCGCCATGAACTGCGCACGCTGCCCGGTGGGGGCCTGGTCAGCGATGAGCGCGGCGGCCGTGGGCGGCACGGCCGCATAGAACAGGCCGATCAAGCCGCGTGCACCCACCAGCACCAGCACCGACACCAGCACGGGCGGCACCACCTGCAGGGCAACATCGATGAACACCGCCAGGCCGATGTAGATGACGGTGTAGGCGGCCATGGCCAGCAGGAGCACGCGTTTGCGGCCGATGCGGTCACTCAGCCGGCCCCAGGGGCGCGCGGCCAGCATCCACAGCACGCCGGCGGCAGTGACCGAGAGGCCGGCGTGCCACTCGGACAGGCCGAGCAGGCGCACCACCGGCCCGATCACCGCCACGAACGACATCATCGCCATCGTGCCGATCAGCGCGGCAAGGACCAGGGCCGGCAGACCGGCGACGACGGGACGTGCATACATGGAGAACCAACCGTTTCAAAGAAGGCGCCGACCCCGGCAGGGGTGATGGCACCATCAAATGATAACGGCTCGTATTTGCATTTGATACCCATTCGCTTGAATGACCGGGTAACGAAGCGTCTCAGCGGGGGCTGCGCAGCTTCAGCAGGCCGCGACGGCGGAACCACCACTCCAACGGCAGGGTCACCAGCGGGGGGATGGCCGCCAGCAGCGCCAGCGCACTGGCCCACCACGGCCAACGCAGGCGGATGGCGGCAAACAGGGTGACTGCGACATAGACCATGAAGGCCACGCCATGCAGCGGGCCGAACACTTTGACCAAGGCAACATTGGCGTAAGGGCCGTACTTCAGCCACATGCCGATCAGCAGGCCAGCCCAGGTCAGCGCTTCGATGAAGGCGACCACGGCGAACAGCCGCCCGGTCGGATGCACGGGGTTAAATCGGATCACGCGCGGCTCCGGCAACAGAATCAAACGCGAATGATACGCAGATGCACGCGTCCAACGGTAGCGCCGGTCCATGCCCGGCGATTGCCACATCATTCTCTGTGTCCACCAAGATCGGCACCCACCAGAGCAATCTCCCGCAACACCTCATCCACGCGGCGCCCGTTGTCGACCAGGCTGAACATCACATGCGCCACGCCCTGCGCGTGCACGCGCTGCAGATAGGCCTGCAGCCCATTGCGGCCCACCTTCAGGCCCAGCGGCAGCGCTTCAGCCGGTGCCTGCGGATCCGCCTGCAGGTCCAGCAGCATCGACTGCACGAACGGCTTGGCTACACCAGCGCCGTGCGCCTGCTGCCACAGCCCGATGCGCCCTTCCTGCGCCGCCTCTTCGCGATGATAGGTGGCCCAGCCTTCCGCTTCGCGGGCGATCCACTGCAGGCTCTGCCGCGCCGTGCCGACCACCAGCATCGGAATGCGCGCCTGCGCTGCCGGCAGCACGTCGAACCCACCGGTGGCGTCGCGCAGCCGCCCCCGTCCGGTCTCGTCCGGCGACAACGCCGCACGCAGCAGCGCCCAGCGCTCGCGGAACGTGGCCGCCCTGCCCTCCAGGTCTTCACCGAACGCCGCGAATTCTTCCGGACGATCGCCCGATCCGAGGCCCAGCACGAAACGACCGCCACTGATCCTGTCCAGGCTCAATGCGGATTTCGCTACGTGCAGCGGATGGCGCAGCGGCAACACGATCGCAGCGGTGCCCACCGCAATACGGGTGGTGGCACTGGCCAGCAGCGCAAGCCAGAGGAAAGGATCGTCCAGCGCGGTTGACGTGGCATCAGGGCCCTGCGGCACCATCAACGGGACATCGCGTGTCCACAGCGCAGCAAAACCAAGATCGTCAGCCAGGCGCGCGATGCGTTGCGCTTCGGCAACGCCGGCAAGGCCGTGCGCAGCAACCGGCGTCATCAGGCCCAGGCTCAGGCTGTGCTGAGGGAACACCCGTGCATGGGCCGCATTGAAGTAGTTCATGCGCCGAGCTTATCGTGTGCGATGCACCCGCACGTCATCATGGAAGGAACACTGCATGCACCGCATCCGCCCCGCCCGCCCCGACGATCTGCCCGCGATCAGCGCGATCTGCATGGCCGCCTTCGACGCTGCCGTCGCCCCGTCGCTCAGCGCGCAGGGCGTGCGATGCGGTGCCGGCCTACCAGCGCTACGGCTTCGTGATCGACGGTGAGGTCGGCGAGTTCAACGGCCTGGTCTACCAGCCGCTGAGCCTCGCCGCCCCATGACACGCTGCCCGCGGGCGGTCAGACGAACATGCCGCCGGAGGCTTCCACGCGCTGGGCATTGACCCAGCCGGTGGACGGCGACAGCAGTGCCACCACCACCGGACCGATATCGTCGGGCAGGCCCGGGCGACCCAACGCGGTGATCGACGAGACCATCGCATTCACCTGCGCATTGTCACGCACGTGGCCGCCACCGAAATCGGTCTCGATCGCACCCGGGGCCAGCGTGTTGGCGGTGATTCCGCGCGCACCCAGTTCCTTGGCCAGGTAACGGGTGAACACCTCGATGCCGCCCTTCATCATCGCGTAGGCCGAGCTGCCCGGCAGCGAGAAGCGGGCGAGGCCGCTGGACACGTTGAGGATGCGGCCGCCATCGGCGATCAGCGGCAGCAGCGCCTGGGTCAGGAAGTACGGCCCCTTCAGGTGCACGGCCACCGCGTAGTCGAACTGCGCCTCGGTGGTCTCGGCGATGGGTGCGTACAGGCCTTCGCCGGCATTGTTGAGCAAGCCCTGCAGGGTGGTCACGCCCCACTGCTGCAGGGCATCGCGCAGCTGCGTGGCGAAAGCCGGGAATGCCGCACTGTCGGCCATGTCCAACGGCAGCGCCAGGGCGCGGCGGCCGAGCGCCTGCGCCTGCTGCACGACCTCGGCGGCGGCATCGGCCTGCGAGCGGTAGGTGATCACGATATCGGCACCGTCGGCGGCGAGGGCGAGCGCGGCATTGCGGCCGAGGCCGCGGCTGCCACCGGTGATGAGGACGACACGGGATGAAGTAGTCATGGCGGGCACCTGTCTGGGAGGAAGTGTGGCAAGACTATTGGGATTGCCTGCACGCATAAATCGCGCGATCCTGATTTTACTGTTCAAGATAGACGAACAATACATGGACCGCCTCGACACCCTGCGCGTCTTCCTGCGCGTCACCGAACTGGGCTCGTTCACCCGCGCCGCCGACAGCCTGGGCCTGGCCAAGGCCAGCGTCTCGCAGGCCATCGCCCGCCTGGAGGCCGAGCTGGGCACCCAGCTGCTGCACCGGACCACGCGCCGGGTGCACCTGACCGCCGACGGCGCGCAGCTGCAGCAACGCGCGCACGACCTGCTGGACGACATGGACGAACTGCAGAACCTGTTCCGCCACGAGACCAGCGAGCTCAGCGGCCGCCTGCGGGTGGACATGCCTGGCGGCATGGCCCGCAACCTGGTCATCCCGCAGCTGCCCGCCTTCCTCGCCCTGCACCCGGGCATCGAGGTTGAACTGAGCGCCACCGACCGCCGCGTGGACGTGGTACGCGAAGGCTTCGACTGCGTGCTGCGGGTCGGTACCCTGGATGACAGCAGCCTGATCGCACGCCCGCTGGGGCAGATGCGCATCCTCAACGTGGCCAGCCCGGCCTATCTGGCCGCGCACGGCACGCCGCGCGAACTGGCCGACCTCGACGACCATCTGCTGGTGCACTACGTGGGTACCCTGGGCCAGCGTTCGCCCGGCTTCGAGTACTTCGATGGCCAGCGCTACCAGACCTGGCCGATGCGCGGCGCGCTGACGGTCAACAGTGCCGATGGCTACAGCGCCGCCGCGCTGGCCGGGCTGGGCATCATCCAGGTGCCTGAAATGGGCGCGCGCGAAGCGCTGCGCGACGGCCGCCTGGTGGAAGTGCTGCCGCACTGCCTGGCCGAGCCGATGCCGGTGAACCTGGTCTATGCGCAGCGTCGCCACCTGCCACGGCGGGTCGAGGCGTTCATGACCTGGCTGGCGGGCCTGCTGGCGGCGGAGATGCGCGCGGCGGGGTAAGCGTCGGCATATACCGGGCCGCAAGCCAGTCATAAGCAAACTGCATCAGCACAGGCGGCCGGGCTTCCTACAATGGCCCTTCACCCCGTTCCTTCGAGATGCTGCCGATGCGCGCTGCCTTTCCCCTGTTGCTGCTGGCCACCGCGCTGAGCGCCTGCTCTCCCGCGCAAGCGCCGGTGGCGAGCGCGAAGGCCGCCGAAGCCGCGCCGGCAGCGGCCATTGCCTGGCGCCAGGGCGATGTCGACGATGCCTTCAACGAAGCCGCCGAGACCGGCAAGCCGGTGCTGCTGTACTGGGGCGCGGTCTGGTGCCCGCCGTGCAACCAGCTGAAGGCCGGCCTGTTCAAGGATCCTGCCTTCATCGCACTGACCGGCAAATTCGTGCCGGTGTACCTGGATGGCGATGAGGAAGGCGCGCAGGCCTGGGGCGAGCGCTTCGGCGTGCGCGGCTACCCGACCCTGATCGTGCTCGACCCGCAGCGCAACGAGATCACCCGCGTGGCCGGTGGCAACGACGCCGCCGAACTCACCCGCACCCTGACCGTGGCCGCCAGCCGGCGCAGCGCCGTGGCCGAGACTCTTGCCACCGCCCTGTCGAGCCCGACCACGCTGGGCGCCGAAGACTGGCAGGTGCTGGGCGACTACGGCTGGGAAGTGGATGCGAACCGTCTGGCCGGCCAGCGCAAGGCCGACCTGGTGCTGCGCAAGCTGGCCACGGCCGCGCCCGACGCCGCCCTGCAGCGTCGCTTCGCCCTGCTGGCCCTGGCCACCGCGGAGAAGCCGGCCACGCCGCCGACCGAAGTACGCGAGCTGCTGCAGGCGGTGCTGGCGCAGCCTACCGAAGTACGCCGCAATCGCGAGCTGCTGGGCTATGCCGGCGCCAACCTGGTGAAGCAGGCCAGCGCGGGGCCCGCCAGCAGCAATACGCTGGGCCAGCAGCTGCTGGTGGCCCTGGACCGCGCCGATGCTGAGCGTGGCAACCGTGCCGATGATGCATTGTCGCGCGCACTGACCGAAGTCTCGCTGGCCCGCCAGCAGCAGCCCGAAGGTGCACTGCCTGCGGCGCTGGTGCAGCGGGTGAAGCAGCAGGTGACCGCCGCCGATGCCGCTGCCACGGACGCACACGCGCGCCAGGCCACCATCAGCAGCGCGGTCTATGCCTTGCGCGAAGTGGGTGATGACGCCGGTGCCGAGGCGCTGTTGCTGGCCGAACTGAAGCGCAGCGAGCAGCCGTACTACTACATGCCCGAACTGGCCGAACTGACCGAGAAGCGCGGCGATACGGCGGGTGCGCTGGAGTGGCTGAAGCGTGCCTACGACGGCGCACAGGGCCCGGCCACGCGCGTGCAGTGGGGCGTGTTATACGTGGAGGGCCTGCTGCGGCTGGCCCCGGACGATGCCCCGCGCATCGAACAGGCCACCGATGCCTTGATTGCCGAGCTGCAGGCGCAGCCGTCGGGCTACCACCAGCGCACGAAGCAGCGTTTCGAGCGGCTGGCGCTGCAGTTGAAGGCCTGGGGTGGCAAGCACCATGGAGCGGAGACGCTGGCGCGGTTGCAGCAGCGGATGCAGCAGGCGTGTGGCGAGCAGATCGACAGCGCGTGCCGCGGTTGGTTGAGTTGATCTCCGGTAGCGGCGGGGCCAGCCCCGGGGACCCGGCGCCTGCAAAATGCCCGCGGGGGGGGGGCGCCCCCCCCCCCCCCGCCGATGGACACGTCCCCCGTGAACAGTCCCACTCCCATCGTCACCGGCCCCCGCGAATTCGAGTTCGCCGACCGTGACTTCCGCCGTGTCTGCGACCTGATCTACCAGCGCGTGGGCATCGCCCTGGCACCGGCAAAGCGCGACATGGTGTACGGCCGCCTGTCGCGCCGCCTGCGTACGCTTGGCATGCGCAGCTTCCAGCAGTACCTGGACCATCTGGAACAGGACGGCGGCGATGAGTGGCAGGCGTTCACCAACGCGCTGACCACCAACCTCACCTCGTTCTTCCGCGAGCCGCACCACTTCGACAAGCTGCGCGAGGAACTGCAGCAGCGCTCCAGCCGCAGCCCGCTGCTGCTGTGGTCGTGCGCCGCTTCCACCGGTGAGGAGCCCTACTCCATGGCGATCACCGCCTGCGAGGCGTTCGGCACGTTGAAGCCGCCGGTGCGCATCGTCGCCACCGACGTCGACACCCAGGTGCTGGCCACTGCCAGCCGGGGCGTCTACAACATCGACCGCGTCACCAATCTCGACCCGGACCTGCGCCGACGCTACTTCCAGCGCGGCAGCGGCCCCAACGAGGGCCAGTGCCGGGTCCTGCCCACCCTGCGCGAGCTGATCGAGTTCCGACCGCTGAACCTGCTGGCCCCGCGCTACGACGTCGGTGGTCCGTTCGACGCACTGTTCTGCCGCAATGTAATGATCTACTTCGACAAACCGACCCAGCGCGCCATCCTTGGCCGCCTGGTGCACCACCTCAACGATGACGGCCTGCTTTACACCGGCCATTCGGAGAACTACCTGCACGCCGCCGACCTGATCCAGCCCTGCGGCCGCACCCTGTACCGCCGCGCACAGGGGGCAAGTGCATGAACGCCGCCCTGCGCACCGACGACGTAATGCGATACCAGGACGCGCGGTTCAAGACCGTCGCCGCCAAACTGCTGCCGACCCAGTATCTGGTGGTCGATGACACCACCGCGCTGACCACCACGCTGGGCTCCTGCGTGGCCGCCTGCCTGCGCGACCCGGTGCTGAAGATCGGCGGCATGAACCACTTCCTGCTGCCCGAAGGCAACGCCGGCGATGGCGCACCCGCGCGCTACGGCAGCTATGCGATGGAACTGCTGATCAACGACATGCTCAAGCGCGGCGCGCACCGAAAGCGCATCGAGGCCAAAGTGTTCGGCGGCGCCAACGTGCTGAAGGGCTTCACCAGCAATCCGGTCGGCACCCGCAACGCAGAGTTCGTGCGCCAGTACCTGCAGGCCGAGCACATCCCGATCATCGCCGAAGACCTGTGCGGCATCCATCCGCGCAAGATCTGGTTCTTCGCCGATACCGGCCGCGTGGTGGTGCAGCGCCTGCCGCATGCTCACGAGGCTGAAGTGGCCGCCACCGAATCGGCCGTGCGTGCACGCCTCTCCAAGGCCCCGGTCACCGGTGGCGTGGAGCTGTTCGAATGAGCCTGCCCGGCAACGCCCCCTGCCGGGTCCTGATCGTCGACGACTCCGCCGTCGTACGGCAGATGCTCACCGAGATCCTGTCCAGCGATCCGGGCATCGACGTGGTCGGCACCGCCGCCGACCCGCTGCTCGCGCGCGAGAAGATCAAGCGCCTGGCCCCGGACGTGATCACCCTGGACGTGGAAATGCCGCGCATGGACGGCCTGGCATTCTTGGAAAACCTGATGCGCCTGCATCCGCTGCCGGTGGTGATGATCTCCTCGCTGACCGAGCGCGGTGCCGACACCACGCTGCAGGCGCTGGCCCTGGGCGCGGTCGATTTCGTTTCCAAGCCCAAGCTCGATGTGTCGCGTGGCCTGCAGGCCTACGCCGATGAGATCATCGCCAAGGTCAAGATGGCCGCCCGCTCACGCGTGCGCCCGCTGGTGCGCACCGCCGCACCCAAGCTCATCCTGGATGCCGCGCCATCCGTGCGTCCGGCCGCGCCGCACTTCCGCACCACCGACCGCCTGATTGCGATCGGCTCGTCGGCTGGCGGTACCGAAGCGCTGCGCGTGGTGCTGGAAGGCCTGCCGGCCGACGCCCCGGCCGTGGTGATGACCCAGCACCTGCCGGCCAGCTTCAGCACCGCCTTCGCCGAACGCCTGGACCGCCACTCGGCGATGGCCGTGCGCGAAGCCAGCGACGGTGAAGCCGTGCTGCCCGGCCATGCCTACCTGCCGCCCGGCGGCAAGCACCTGCGGATCATCCGCGACGGTGCGCGCTGGCGCTGCCGCGTGGATGACGGTCCTGCGGTGAACCGGCACAAGCCGGCGGTGGACGTGCTGTTCCGCTCGGTGGCGCAGGCCGCCGGCGGCAATGCCATCGGTGCCATCCTCACCGGCATGGGCGACGACGGCGCACGCGGCCTGCTGGAAATGCGCCAGGCCGGTGCCCCGACCCTGGTGCAGGACGAAGCCACCAGCGTGGTGTGGGGCATGCCCGGTTCGGCGTTCAAGCTGGGCGCAGCCGAGGAACAGGTGCCGCTGGAGCGGATCGCCGAGCGGCTGCTCGCCCTCGCCCGCGGCTGAAGTAGATCCACGCCATGCGTGGATGCCCATGTGGGGCCGAGCCCACGCTCGGACCAAAGCACCCCGCAGAAAGCAGCCGAGCACAGGCTCGGCTCTACCCGCGAGCAGGTGCCGCTGGAGCGGATCGCCGAGCATGGATGGCTTTGTAGAGCCGAGCCCACGCTCGGCTCAAGCCACCCCGAAGAAAACAGCCGAGCACAGGCTCGGCCCTACACGCGAGCAGGTGCCGCTGGAGCGGATCGCCATGCGTTGATGCCTTTCCAGAGCCGAGCCCATGCTCGGCTCAAGCCACCCCGTAGAACGCAGCCGAGCGTGGCTCGGCTCTACCCTCCCCAATACAACCGCATCGGGTTGTCCACCAACAGCTTCTGCTGCAGCTCAAGCGTCGGCGCGATGTGGGGAATCACATCCACCAGATGCCCGTCATCAGGCATGTGGTCCTTCATGTTCGGGTGCGGCCAATCCGTGCCCCACAGCACACGGTCCGGGAAGCGTTCCACCAGGTGCCGCGCGAACGGCACCACGTCGGCATACCCCGGCGGACCCACCCGCGACAGCCGCTCCGGGCAGCTGACCTTGCTCCACACGTTGCCGTGCTCGGCCATCAGCTGCACGAAACGCTGGAACTCCGGCCCGTCCACCGGCTGGCTCACGTCCGGCCGCCCCATATGGTCGACCACCACCGTCGTCGGCAGCGAGGTGAAGGAGTTCCAGCGCTCGGCCAGGTCGGCGGCTTCGAAGTACACCACCACGTGCCAGCCCAGCGGCGCGATGCGCTCGATGATGGCGTGGTAGTAGGCATCCGGCTTGGGATCGACCAGCCGGCGCACGAAGTTGAAGCGCACGCCGCGCACGCCCGCTGCATGCAGCTGCTGCAGCTCCTCGTCGCTGACCGTATCGCGCACCGTGGCCACGCCACGGGCCAGGCCGCCGCTGGCCTGCAGCGCATCGACCAGGGCACGGTTGTCGGCACCATGGCAGGTCGCCTGCACGATCACGTTGCGGCTGAATCCGAGAAAGTCCCGCAGCGCGAACAGCTGCGCCTTGCCCGCCTCGCACGGTGTGTACTTGCGCTCGGGTGCATACGGGAACACATCGCCCGGCCCGAACACATGGCAGTGCGCGTCCACCGCACCCGGCGGCGGTACGAACGTCGGGCGGCTGGGGTTGGCGCAGTAGTCCAGCCAGTCGGCATCCTTCTGGAACGCGGCCATCACAGCCCCCTCGCCTTCAGCTGTGCATCCAGCCGCGGGTAGACGCGGCGCGCATTGCCTTCAAACACCTTGTGGCGGTCACCTTCGGACAACGCAAGCGCATCCACGTAGCGACGGGTGTCATCGAAGAAATGGCCGGTCTGCGGGTCGATCCCACGCACCGCGCCCACCATTTCCGAACCAAACAGGATGCTGTCGATGTCGATCACCTCGAACAGCAGGTCGATGCCGGGCTGGTGATACACGCAGGTATCGAAGTAGACGTTCTTCATCACATGCTCGGCCAGCGGCGGCTTGCCCAGCATGTCCGCCAGGCCACGGAAGCGCCCCCAATGGTACGGCACCGCACCACCGCCATGCGGGATGATGAAGCGCAGCTCCGGGAAGTCACGGAAAAGATCACCCTGCAGGAACTGCATGAAGGCGGTGGTGTCGGCGTTCAGGTAGTGCGCGCCGGTCGCGTGAAAATTGACATTGCAGCTGCCGGAGACGTGCACCATGGCCGGCACATCCAATTCCACCATCTTCTCGAAGAACGGATACCAGGAATGGTCGGTCAACGGCAGGCCATCCCAATGGCCGCCGGACGGATCGGGGTTGAGGTTGCAGCCGACGAAACCAAGCTCGTTCACGCAGCGCTCCAGCTCGGCCACCGAGTGCGCGATCGGCACGCCCGGCGACTGCGGCAGCTGGCACACACCGATGAACTGATCCGGGTACAGCTGTACCACGCGCGCGATCAGGTCGTTGCAATGGCGCGTCCATTCGGCGCTCACCTGCTCGTCGCCGATATGGTGGGCCATGGTACTGGCGCGCGGTGAGAAGATCGTCATGTCCGCACCGCGCTCGCGCAACAGGCGCAGCTGGTTGGCCTCTACGCTGTCGCGCAGTTCATCGTCGCTGATCGTGGGATAGACCGCCGCCGGCAGCGAGCGGTCGTTGAAGTGGGCCACCTGCGCCTTGCGGAACGCATCGTGGCCGGCGGGGGCCGTGGTGTAGTGGCCGTGGCAGTCGATGATCATGGGGGATCTCCTGGGGCGATGGATCACCAGCCGAACAGCTGGGCGAAATGCACATCCACGCGCAGGCCGACAATCAGCGCGTCGGGGATGCTGGTGGTGCGCGTGGGCGCGTAGATCGGGTCGGGGTTGATGACGTACTGCAGGTTAGGCATCAGGCGGATGCCCTTCTTCACCGCCCAGCCGTAGCTGAGCTCGGTGATGATTTCGTCGGCATGCGGTGCACCCGTACCGCCGTGACGGCTGCGGCGGTCACGCAGGAAGCCGATCTGTTCATCGCTGAAGTGTGTGTTGGAGACGAACATGGCCAGGGTGTCCTCGTCGCGACCGGCGAAAGTGCCGGTCTTGACGAAGCCCGCCGACACGAAATGATCGACCGGCGCCTCGTTACCAGTATTGACGTAGACCCGCCCGAAAAGGGCCAGGTTGCGCTTGCCTTTGCCGCGCCAGACGGTCTGGTCGCCCATCGCATACACGCCGAGGCGCGCGCCGTCCTGCACGGCCGTCGGCTTGCCGCTCAGCGCCGCCGAGTTGCCATCGGCATCGAAGTACGAGCTCTTGCCACCATCACTGTTGCGGTACATGCCGACGCGGTAGGTGCGCGGCAGGCGATCATTCGCGAAAGACGTCTGGTAGCCCACTTCGTAGGCGCTGATGGTGCCGGTGCCCTCGCCCACCGAGAAGTCCAGGCCGTTCTTGCCAGCCTTGTTCAGCTCGTTGTTGTAATCGAACACGCCCGCCTGCGCATACCAGCGGTCATTCACGTCGTAGCGCACGAGGCCAGCCCAGGACGAATTCGGGTAGGCAGTGATGCCCAGGTCGGTGATCGCGCCGTAAGGCGTCAGGCACAACGCGTTGCTCATGAACACGCAGTTGAGCGGCGAGTTGTTGAAGTAGCTGTTCACCGGCGCACGGCCGGCGATGATGCTCAGGCCATTGTCGAAGCGGTGACGAAGGGTCAGCCGGGTCAAGCGGCCGCCGGCTACCGGCCGCCAGGTCTGCTGCGCGCTGATCGAATTGCCGATCTTCTCGCGCGCCAGGTTGCGCCCGGCGAACCACGCCCACTGGGCATCCACCTCGGTGCCATGCACGCCGAACAGCGTGTCCAAGTCGAACTTCGACTGGGCCATCACCCAGTACGAACCTTCGGTGCCTTGTTCGACACCGCCCACCGGGTTGTGGACCACGTTGCCGACCAGGTCCAGGGTCAGGTCGATGCCCTCGGGGAAGCCGCGCTCAGCGGCGAAAGCCGGTGTTGCCAGAACGCTGGCAAGCAGCAGGTACAGCGGGGTACGCAGGAACTGCGACATGTTCTCTCCCTTCCCGGCACCGTCGACGCCAGGGTGATGCATTCAGTGGAGGCCACCGCAGTGGCCGTCAGGACTCAGGCCATTGCCTCAGGCGGGCTGCACGCCGAGCAGGCGTTGCCGGGTTCGGCGGGTGCCGATCTGCGCGGCCATGGTCTTTTCATCCAGCTTGCCTTCCCACTTGGCGATCACCAGCACGGCGATGGCGTTGCCGATCAGGTTCACGAAGGTCAGGCCTTCGGCCAGGATGCGGTGAATACCGAGGATCAAGGCGATGCTGGCCACCGGAATGGTGCCGGTGGTGCCGAGGGTTGCCGCCAGCACCACGAACGCCGCACCGGCCACGCCCGCCGCACCCTTGGAGGTCAGCAGCAGCACGGCGATCAGGCCCAGCTGGTGCCACACGGTCAGTTCGGTATTGGTCTCCTGGGCCAGGAAGATCGCCACCGTAGTCAGGTACAGGCAGGTGCCATCCAGGTTGAACGAATAACCGGCGGGAATCACGAAACCGACCACGCCCTCCTCGCAGCCAAGCTTCTTCATCTTCTCGATCAGGCGCGGCAGCACCGTTTCGGTGGAGGTGGTGGCCGCAACGATGATGATCTCATCGCGCAGGTAGCCCAGCAGGCGCCACAGGCTGGCCCCGGTCCACCAGCACACGGTGCCCAGCACCAGCACGGTGAACAGCCCGCAGACCACAAAGAACTCGATGATCAGCTCGCCCAGCGACAGCAGCGAGGCGGCCCCGAACTGGCCCACGGTGAAGGCGATGGCACCAAACGCACCGATCGGCGCCACGTACATGATGTAGCCGATGATCTTGAACAGCGCACCGGAGGCGCTCTCGATCACGTCCATCACCGGCTTGCCGCGCTCGCCGACGGCGGCCAGGGCCACGCCGAACAGCACGGCCACGAACAGCACCTGCAGCACGTGCGCCTCGGTGAAGGCGCTGACCAAGGTGTTGGGGATGATGGCCATGATGTAGGCCACGATCGACTGGTCATGGGCGGTATGCACATAGCCCTGGATGCTGGCCATATCGATCGTCGCCGCATCGATGTTCATGCCGGCACCGGGCTTCCAGAGATCCACCGCCACTAGGCCGACGATCAACGCGAGGATGGTGATCACCTCGAAATAGATCAGCGATTTCAGCGCCAGCCGACCCACGCTGCGCATGTCACGCATGCCCGCGATGCCGTGCACCACGGTGACGAAGATGATCGGCCCGATCATCATCCGGATCAGCTTGATGAAGCCATCACCCAGCGGCTTCATCGCCGAACCCAGGTCCGGCTGCAGCCAGCCCAGCAGCACACCGATCACGGTGCCGGCCAGCACCTGGAACCACAACTGGCCAAAGATTCCAAAGCGGCCCGGCCGCTTCCCTACCACGGTCATAACAACCCTCCCAGGTCGCAGAGAATAGAAAGGCGCTGCCTGTTCAGTCGAACAGTTCGCCGTCGAACAGCTTCCGTGCGGTGCGCAGCATGGCCGCGCGGGCCACCTGGCCGTCATCGTCCAGTTCAATCACGCAGGCCGTGGCCCCGCTGGGGTGCTCCACCGCCAGGGTCTGTATCTGCCCGCCCGGCAACCGGGCCAGTGCATGGGCCGGCGAGCCCGGCAGCAGGCAGGCCGTCGCCACCGTCACCGCACCCAGCACGCCGATGGACGCATGGCAGCGGTGCGGGATGAACGAGCGCACGCAGATCGCGCCGCCATTGGCCGGTGCCGCCACCAGCATCATCTTGGGCACCGACTTCCCCGCAACGTCGCCCAGGTTCATCTTCGGCCCCACCTGCAGGCGAATCGCCTCCAGGCGGGCCTTCAAGGCCTCGTCCGCATCCAGCGTGGCGCGGTCCTCGTACCCGCTGATGCCCAGGTCGGACGCGCGCAGCACCACGCAAGGCATGCCGTTGTCGATCAGGGTGGCCTGCACACCGTCAATCACGTCCACCGTGTTGCCGGTCGGCAGCAGCGTGCCGCAGCTGGAGCCCGCGGTGTCCTCGAAGGCCAGTGGCACCGATGCGGCGGTACCCGGTACGCCGTCGATGCGCGCGTCACCGGCATAGCTCACCACACCGCCTGGCGTCTGCACGCTGGCCGTTGCCAGGGTGCCGGTATTGGCCATGAAGATGCGCACCTCGGTCACCCCATCGCGCGCCGCCACCAGGCCGCGCTCGATCGCGAACGGCCCCACGCCGGCCAGCATGTTGCCGCAGTTCTGCACGTCACTCACCAGCGCCTGGTCGACGAACACCTGCAGGAACAGGTAATCCACGTCGGCATCCTCGCGCTGCGAGGGCGAAACCACGGCAACCTTGGATGTGAGTGGGTCGCCGCCGCCCATGCCGTCGATCTGGCGCACGTCCGGCGAACCATAGGCACGCAGCAGGAAGGCATCACGCGCAGCTGCATCGGCCGGCAGGTCCTGGGCGAGGAAGAACCCGCCCTTGGACGTGCCTCCGCGCATCCACATCGCGCGCACGCCCTCATTCATAGCGCAGGCCCTTGGCGGCCAAGCGCTCACGCATGGCGTAGATGTCCAGGCCGAGTTCGCCACGGGCCAAACGCTCGCGCTTGTCGGCCTCGCGTGCTTCACGTGCCTGCGCTTCGGCGGCCACCCGCGCCGCATCGGCGCGCGGCACGATGCACACGCCGTCATCGTCGGCGATCACCACGTCACCTGCGTTCACCAAAGCACCTCCGCAGACCAGCGGCACGTTCACCGACCCCAGGGTCTCCTTCACCGTGCCCTGCGCGTGCACCGCGCGGCTCCACACCGGGAAGCCCATCGCGGTCAGCTCGCGCACATCGCGCACGCCCGCATCGATGATCAGGCCGCGGCAGCCACGGGCCTGCGCCGAGGTCGCCAGCAGGTCGCCGAAGTAGCCATCGGTGCAGTCGCTGGTCGGTGCCACCACCAGGATGTCGCCCTCACCGATCTGCTCGATGGCCACGTGCATCATCCAGTTGTCGCCCGGCGGCACCGAAACGGTGACCGCACTGCCGGCGATGCGCGCGCCGCTGTAGATCGGCCGCAGCCGCGGGTGCAGCAGACCGCTGCGACCCTGTGCCTCATGCACGGTGGCCACGCCGGCCCCGGCCAGTGACTGGATCAGCGCCGGTTCGGCGCGCTCGATGCGGGTGATGACGCGGGACATCCATCCATCCTTCGTTGGCGATGGCGCAGTCTGTCCCCCGTCGCGCATACCCCTCAAGATCGTTTTTCGTCCGCCCCATTCAATCTGGTTATAGTTGTGGCATGAATGGACTGCCCGAGCTGAACCTGAAGCACCTGCACGCGCTGGTAGCGGTGCACGCGCATGGCGGCATCAGCGCGGCCGCACCGCACATCAACCTGTCCCAGCCGGCGCTTACCCAGGCCATCGCGCGGCTGGAACGTCAGCTGGATGTGCCGCTGTTCGACCGCCAACCCGGCGGCATGGTCGCCACCGAAGCGACGCGCCTGCTGGCCCCGCGCATCGAACGCGCCCTCGCCTACCTCGCCCGTGGGGTACGCGCGGCCCGGCGTGCGGCGCGGCTGCCGGCGCTGACCACCATCGAACGGCGACTGACGCTGAGCCAGCTGCGCGCCCTCAACGCAGTGGACAGCGCGGGCAGCTTCACGCTCGCCGCAGCGCGCGCCGGTATCTCGCAGCCGGCCATGCACCGCGCGGTGCGCGAACTGGAGGCGGTGATCGAGGTTCCCCTGCTGCAGCGGCGTGGCAAGGCCCTGCTGGCCACGCCCGCCGCCACCCGTCTGCTGCGCTGGGTCCGCCTGGCACTGTCCGAGCTGGCCACCGGCCTGGACGAACTGGCCGCCACCCGCGACCAGCACGGCGGCCGACTGGCCATCGGGGTGATGCCGCTGGCGCGGGCATTGCTGCTGCCGCAGGCATTGGCCCGGTTCGCACGCGCTTGGCCGGGCGCCACAGTGAACGTGATGGAAGGCCCGTTCTCGGAGCTGCTGTCCGACCTGCGCCAAGGCAGCCTGGACCTGCTGGTCGGTGCCATGCGCGACCTCAGCGCGGTGCCCGACGTGGTGCAGGAGGGCCTGTTCGACGATGATCCGGTCATCGTCGGCCGCGCCGATCATCCTCTCGCCGCGCAGCTGCCGTGGCGTTTCGAGCAACTGCTGGACTATCCGTGGGTGATCCCGGCCACCGGTGCGCCGGTGCGTGCACGCTGGGAGCGGATGTTCCGCGACAACGGCCACGAGCCACCGGTGCTGCGCATCGAATGCGGTTCGCTGGTGATCACCCGCGGCCTGCTGCTGGAGGATGACTGGCTGACCCTGATGTCACGCGACCAGTTCCTGATCGAACGCCAGGCCGGCCTGCTGGCCGAACTGGGCCTGGCCGGCCGCGCCCTGCGCCGCCGCATCGGCCTGACCACCCGCGCCGACTGGCACCCCACGCGTCCGCAGCAGGCGTTCCTGCAGACCTTCCGCGACGTCTGCGCCGAACGCAGCAGCGATGGGCCGGACGCCTGGCCGTTCCGATATCGCTGACCCCCGCGTGGGGGCGCCATCCGTTGAGCCAAGCCTGCGCTCGGCTGACCGACGCCAGTGTAGAGCCGAGCCCACGCTTGGCTGCCCGATCGGACCAACAAGCCGCCGAGCATCGGCTGGGCGCTACAGTGTGCTTTGATGGCAGCACTGCACAAGGAAGACCGCGCATGATCAGAAGGAACTGGAAGGCCGCGCTGGCGGCCGTATTGTTGTCACTGCCCTTGGTACCGGCAAGCGCCAGCGGCGATCTGTTCTACTTCGAGGGCCAGGGGGACGTGGTTTTCACGCTGACGCTGGTCGGCCGCGAGGATCCTGGCGCGGTCAACGTCAGCTGGAAAGGCCTATCGATTCCGCAGCCTCCAAACATGCAACGCCGCTACTACATCGAATTCGACCGCACCCGCCGCCAGGCCTATGTGCGTCCGCTCCGCCATGACGCACTGCCGTGGTTCGAAATGGACGTCTCCGGCAAGCGCGGCAACGTGCTGATCGACGGCCTTCGGCTGCTAGGCAGCTCGGACTGGACCGTGCAGTAGCGGATGCCGCGCACAAAAAACCCCCGGTTTTCACCGGGGGTTCTTCGTTTCAACGGGCTGCCGGCCAGCGGCCGGCACTACCGCATCAGGCCGCAACCGTCCTGGCCACGTCCTGGTATTCCTCGATCTGGTCGAAGTTCATGTAGCGGTAGATCTCCGCACCGCTCTGGGCGATCACGCCCACATCGGCCATGTACTCTTCCTTGGTCGGGATGCGGCCCAGACGCGAGCAGATCGCGGCCAGCTCGGCCGAACCCAGGTACACGTTGGTGTTGCGGCCCAGACGGTTCGGGAAGTTGCGGGTCGAGGTCGACATCGCGGTGGAGCCTTCGCGGATCTGCGCCTGGTTGCCCATGCACAGCGAGCAGCCCGGCATTTCCATGCGTGCGCCGGTGGCGCCGAAGGTGCCGTACACGCCTTCCTTGGTCAGCTCCGAAGCGTCCATCTTGGTCGGCGGGGCCACCCACAGGCGGGTCGGCAGGTCGCGCTTGCCTTCCAGCAGCTTCGCAGCAGCACGGAAGTGACCGATGTTGGTCATGCACGAACCGATGAACACTTCGTCGATCTTGGCGCCAGCGACTTCAGACAGCGTCTTCACGTCGTCCGGGTCGTTCGGGCAGGCCACGATCGGCTCGTGGATGTCGGCCAGGTCGATCTCGATGACGGCGGCGTACTCGGCGTCTGCATCCGGCTCCAGCAGCTCCGGGTTGGCCAGCCAGGCTTCCATCTTCTCGATACGGCGCTGCAGCGAACGCGGATCCTGGTAACCCTCGGCAATCATCCACTTCAGCAGGGTGATGTTGCTGGTCAGGTACTCGATGATCGGTTCCTTGTTCAGGCGCACCGAGCAACCGGCCGCCGAACGCTCGGCCGAGGCGTCGGACAGTTCGAACGCCTGTTCGACCTTCAGTTCCGGCAGGCCTTCGATTTCCAGGATGCGACCGGAGAAGATGTTCTTCTTGCCGGCCTTGGCCACGGTCAGCAGGCCCGACTTGATGGCGTACAGCGGGATCGCGTTGACCAGGTCACGCAGGGTCACGCCCGGCTGCATCTGGCCCTTGAAGCGCACCAGCACCGATTCCGGCATGTCCAGCGGCATGACGCCGGTGGCAGCAGCGAAGGCGACCAGGCCCGAACCGGCCGGGAACGAAATGCCCACCGGGAAGCGGGTGTGCGAGTCACCACCGGTACCGACAGTGTCCGGCAGCAGCATGCGGTTGAGCCAGCTGTGGATCACGCCGTCGCCCGGGCGCAGCGAGACGCCGCCACGGGTGGAGATGAACTCCGGCAGGGTGTGGTGGGTCTTGACGTCCACCGGCTTCGGGTACGCGGCGGTGTGGCAGAACGACTGCATCACCAGGTCGGCCGAGAAGCCCAGGCAGGCCAGGTCCTTCAGCTCGTCACGGGTCATCGGGCCGGTGGTGTCCTGCGAGCCGACCGAGGTCATCTTCGGTTCGCAGTAGGTGCCCGGGCGCATGCCCTGGCCTTCCGCCAGCCCACAGGCGCGGCCGACCATCTTCTGCGCCAGCGAGAAGCCCTTGCCGTTGTCGGCCGGCTGCACCGGCAGGCGGAACAGATCGGTCGGGGCCAGGCCCAGCGCTTCACGCGCCTTGCCGGTCAGGCCGCGGCCGATGATCAGCGGAATGCGGCCACCGGCGCGCACTTCGTCGAACAGCACTTCGCTCTTCACTTCGAACTCGGCGATCACTTCGCCGTTCTTCAGTGCCTTGCCGTCGTACGGACGCAGCTCGATCACGTCGCCGTGCTCCATCTGCGAAACGTCCAGCTCGATCGGCAGGGCGCCGGCATCTTCCATGGTGTTGTAGAAGATCGGGGCGATCTTGCCACCCAGGCAGACGCCGCCGGCGCGCTTGTTCGGGATGAACGGAATGTCATCGCCGGTCCACCACAGCACGCTGTTGGTGGCCGACTTGCGCGAAGAACCGGTACCCACCACGTCGCCCACGTAGGCCACCAGGTGGCCCTTGTCCTTCAGCGACAGGATCTGCTGGATCGGACCGCGCTTGCCGTCCTCTTCCGGGGTGAACGCCGCGTCGTCGCGCTTGTTCTTCAGCATCGCCAGGGCGTGCATCGGAATGTCCGGGCGGGTGGTCGCGTCCGGGGCCGGCGACAGGTCGTCGGTGTTGGTTTCGCCCGGTACCTTGAACACGGTGACAGTCAGGCTCTGCGGCACTTCCGGGTTGCTGGTGAACCATTCGGCATCGGCCCAGCTCTGCAGCACGGACTGGGCGTTGGCATTGCCCGCCTTGGCCTTTTCCTGCACGTCATGGAAGGCATCGAAGACCAGCAGGGTCTTCTTCAGGCCGTCAGCGGCGATGGTGCCGATGGCCGCATCGTCCAGCAGCTGCACCAGCGGGGCGACGTTGTAACCGCCGAGCATGGTGCCCAGCAGTTCGGTGGCGCGCTCGCGGCTGATCAGCGGGTTCTGCTCGCTGCCCAGGGCGATGGCCGCCAGGTACGAGGCTTTGACTTTGGCAGCATCGTCGACGCCGGCCGGCACGCGGTGGGTCAGCAGGTCGAGCAGGAACTCGGCCTCGCCCTGCGGCGGGTTCTTCAGCAGTTCGATGACATCGGCCGTCTGCTGCGCGCTCAGCGGCAGCGGCGGGATGCCAAGCGCAGCGCGCTCGGCGACGTGGTGGCGGTAGGCTTCCAACATGACAACTCCCGGGTAATGCGTAGGTTGAAAAAAAGATGGGCTCAGGCTTGCGGCACGATCAGCTTCAGGCCCTTGAAGTAGTCGCGGTAAAACGTGTCGTTCCAGGTGATCAGGCCATCGCACTGCAGCAGTGCGTGGGCGCCGACCATGAATTCGTCCAGGCTGCGGCGGCTGCCGCTGCGCTGGCGGTGGCGGCGGTGCATCTCGCCGGCGCGCAGGGCCGACTTGGCCTCCA
Organism: Stenotrophomonas sp. STEN054; assembly: GCF_056854535.1. Classification (NCBI taxonomy): domain Bacteria; kingdom Pseudomonadati; phylum Pseudomonadota; class Gammaproteobacteria; order Lysobacterales; family Lysobacteraceae; genus Stenotrophomonas; species Stenotrophomonas sp. STEN054. The sequence continues at coordinate 61,032 of NZ_JBXFWG010000006.1, forward strand.
GCGCATTGAAGTGCACGCCCATTTCTTCCAGTGCTTCCAGCACCTCGGCGCCGCCGCGCAGCGAGGCGCAGACTTCGGCCAGGGTCGCGCCGCAGACCACCACGCGGCCGCCGACCAGGCTCTGCCGCAGGATGGCTTCCACCGCATCGGCCTGCGGGCCGTTGCTGAGCAGTTCGACCAGGACCGGGGAATCGACGGCGATCATCACGGCTTATTCCTCGTCGCGCACCGCGCGCACGGCCGCTTCGGACGACTCGAAGCCATCCAGCGCGAACTTGCCACGCGCCCGTGAAATGGCGTCGTCCACACTCTTGCGCAGGATGATCCGGCTGCCCTCCAGCTCGACCTTCAGCTGGGTGCCCTTCGTCAGGCCCAGCGCGTCACGCACTGCCTTGGGCAGAGTGATCTGTCCGCGTTCTGCAACAGTCGCTTCCATGGGTAGGCCCTCTTCGGTATGCACAGATTATACATACTTTGCCGGGCATACTTCCACCCTGAACCCGGCCAGGGGTACTCCAGCCCTTGCACCGCAAAGGATCCGCCACATCCGTGACATACGCCATACACCTGCCCCTGTAATCTGGACCCGATGCCGCAGGCTTACCCCGCCCCACGTGAACGCATTCATACTGGGACGACCGGGGCCACTAGGCCCGCGGCGACCGCAAGCAGGCCCACTTCCGAACGGGCCGGTGCAAGCCATCCGCAAGAGGAGTCATCCCGCATGAGCGATTCGTTCTCCACCCGCAGCCAGCTGGACGTCGGCGGCAAGACCTACGACTACTTCAGCCTTCCCAAGCTGGGCCAGCGCTTCGACATCTCCCACCTGCCCTATTCGATGAAGATCCTGCTGGAGAACCTGCTCCGGCACGAGGACGGCGGCGCCACCGTCGGCCCCGACCACATCGAAGCGGTGGCGCGTTGGCAGCCCAGCGCCGAGCCGGATACCGAAATCGCCTTCATGCCCGCGCGCGTGGTCCTGCAGGACTTCACCGGCGTCCCCTGCGTGGTCGACCTGGCCGCCATGCGCGATGCGGTGGTCAAGCTGGGCGGCAAGCCCGAGCAGATCAACCCGCAGATCCCCTCCGAACTGGTCATCGACCACTCGGTGCAGGTCGATGTGTTCGGCAAGCCCGACGCACTGGACCTCAACGGCAAGATCGAATTCCAGCGCAACCAGGAACGCTACGGCTTCCTGCGCTGGGGCCAAAAGGCCTTTGACAACTTCAAGGTGGTGCCGCCCAACACCGGCATCGTCCACCAGGTGAACCTGGAAAACCTGGCCCGCGTGGTGATGACCGCCGACCAGGATGGCCGCGCCGTGGCCTACCCCGACACGGTGTTCGGTACCGACAGCCACACCACGATGATCAACGGCATCGGCGTGCTCGGCTGGGGCGTGGGCGGCATCGAGGCCGAGGCGGCCATGCTTGGCCAGCCCTCCTCGATGCTGATTCCGCAAGTGGTCGGCTTCAAGCTGACCGGCAAGCTGCCCGAGGGCGCCACCGCCACCGACCTGGTGCTGACCGTCACCCAGATGCTGCGCAAGCTCGGCGTGGTCGGCAAGTTCGTCGAGTTCTACGGCGACGGCCTGCAGCACCTGCCGCTGGCCGACCGTGCCACGATCGGCAACATGGCGCCCGAATACGGCGCCACCTGCGGCATCTTCCCGATCGATCACGAATCGCTGAACTACCTGCGCCTGTCCGGCCGCAGCGACGAGCAGATCAACCTGGTCGAGGCCTACGCCAAGGCCCAGGGCCTGTGGCACGAACCGGGCAGCGCGCCGGCCCAGTACAGCACCACGCTGGAACTCGACATGGGCACGGTCAAGCCCTCGCTGGCCGGCCCCAAGCGCCCGCAGGACCGCGTGCTGCTGGAAGACGTGCAGAAGAACTACCGCGAATCGCTGGTCGGCCTCGCCGCCAACCGTGACAAGCGCAGCGCCGATGTGTCCACCTTTGTCAACGAAGGCGGTGGCGCAGCCGTCGGCAACGAACAGCTGGCCAAGGGCTATGCGGACATCGAGACCGAAGGGCGCAAGGTCCGCCTGAAGGATGGCGCGGTGGTCATCGCCGCCATCACCTCCTGCACCAACACCTCCAACCCGGCAGTGATGATCGGCGCCGGCCTGCTGGCCCGCAACGCGGCCGCCAAGGGCCTGAACCGCCAGCCGTGGGTGAAGACCTCGCTCGGCCCAGGCTCGCGCGTGGTCACCGATTACCTGGAAAAGGCCGGCGTGCTGAAGGAGCTCGAGAAGATCGGCTTCTACGTGGTCGGCTACGGCTGCACCACCTGCATCGGCAACTCCGGCCCGCTGCCGGCCGAAGTCAGCGCCGGCATCGCCACGGGCGACCTGGTGGTCACCTCAGTGCTGTCGGGCAACCGCAACTTCGAGGGCCGTGTGCACCCCGAAGTGAAGATGAACTACCTGGCCAGCCCGCCGCTGGTGGTGGCCTACGCGATCGCCGGCACCACCGACATCGACCTGACCACCCAGCCGCTGGGTACCGGCAGCGATGGCCAGCCGGTGTTCCTGCGCGACATCTGGCCGAGCAACAAGGAAATCGGCGACGTCATCGCCGCGACCATCGGCCCGGAGATGTTCAAGCAGAACTACGCAGACGTGTTCAAGGGTGACAGCCGCTGGAACACCATCGCCTCGCCGGACGGCAACCTGTACGAATGGAGCGACGCTTCCACCTACATCAAGAACCCGCCGTACTTCGATGGCATGACCATGCAGACCGGCAGCATCGACGACGTGCACGGCGCACGCGTGATGGGCCTGTTCGGCGATTCGATCACCACCGACCACATCTCCCCGGCCGGCAACATCAAGAAGGATTCGCCGGCGGGCCGCTTCCTGCAGGAACGCGGCGTGCAGCCGGCCGACTTCAACAGCTACGGCAGCCGCCGCGGCAACGATGACGTCATGGTCCGCGGCACCTTCGCCAACATCCGCATCAAGAACCTGATGTTCGGTGGCGAGGAAGGCGGCAACACCCTGTACTACCCGGCCAACGGTGGCCAGCCGGAGAAGCTGGCGATCTACGACGCGGCCATGAAGTACAAGGCCGACAACGTGCCGCTGGTGGTGCTGGCCGGCAAGGAATACGGCACCGGCTCGTCGCGCGACTGGGCGGCCAAGGGCACCCTGCTGCTGGGCGTGAAGGCAGTCGTGGCCGAGAGCTTCGAGCGCATCCACCGCTCCAACCTGGTCGGCATGGGCGTGCTGCCGCTGCAGTTCCGCAACGGTGAGAACGCCCAGTCGCTGGGCCTTGACGGCTCGGAGACGATCGACATCACCGGCCTGGAAGACGGCGCCAGCAAGCGCGCCACGGTGACCGCGACCAAGGCCGACGGCACGAAGAAGACCTTCGAGGTGTCGGTGATGCTGCTGACCCCGAAGGAAGTCGAGTACTTCCGCCACGGCGGCCTGCTGCAGTACGTGCTGCGCCAGCTGGCCAGCAAGTAAGCCGGTAGCGCCGGGCCATGCCCGGCGGCGGTTGACGTGGACAACGGCCGGATCGACAACGATCCGGCCGTCTCTGCGACCCGCTCCATTTTCATATTTTTCCCGATTCATGCAATTCGCATCAAACAGGCGTAATGTGGGCCCATACCCCCGCTGGAGCCCCGCCATGCTTCATCTTCCCGTCCGCTTCGACCCGATCAACGAGCTGACCCACACCACCGCCTCGTCGGTGAAGGAGCACTGGCGCAAGGTCATGCAGGAGGTCCGCGACCAGCGCATGGTGGTGGTCACCAACCACAACGAGCCGCAGGCGGTCATCGTCTCCATCGAGCAGTACCGTGCCCTTCAGGCGCGGGTCGAGGCGCTGGAATCCTCGCTGGAGGAACTGCGCGGGCAGGCCCCGGGCCTGGCCGAACTGCGCGCCGGCTTCGACCAGCGCCTGGCCGTGCTGCAGCAGGCGCAGGCCGGTGACGCCGCGCGCGCCCTGCTGCGCCGCCCGGCCCGCCTGAAGGGGCAGGTCAAGGCCGGCACGGGGCACTGATGTCGCGACCGTTCCTGTATGTCCTTGCCGGCGTCAATGGCGCCGGCAAGAGTTCGGTGGGCGGCCACGTACTGCGCGAGGCCGGGCTGGACTGGTTCAACCCGGATACCTTCGCCCGTGGCCTGCGCGAGCTGTCGGGCCTGTCGCAGGCCGAGGCCAACGGCCACGCCTGGCAGGAAGGCGTCAACCGCATCCGCGATGCCCTCGACCAGGGCCGCAACCACGCGTTCGAGACCACGCTCGGTGGCAATTCCATCGCCGGCCTGCTGCATGAAGCCAGCCACAGTCACGACGTCCTGATGTGGTTCTGCGGTCTGTCCAGCCCAGAACAGCACATCGCCCGCGTGCAGGCGCGGGTGCGCCGCGGTGGTCATCCGATCAACGAAGCCGACATCCGCCGGCGCTGGCCGCTGGCCCAGCAGAACCTCGTCCGCCTGATGCCGGTGCTGGCCCAGCTGCAGGTCTACGACAACAGCGCCGACGCCGCCCCCGGGGAGGCCGTGCCCGATCCGCAGCTGCTGCTGCAGATGGAAGACGGCCAGGTGCTGTACCCCGAGCCCGACGACCTCGCCCAGCTGGCGGCCACGCCCGCGTGGGCCACCCCGCTGCTGGAAGCCGCCCTGCGCCTCTAACCCCTGGGTCGGATCCCTCTCCGCAGGAGAAGGCACTGACCCCCATCCATACACCACTTTAACGTTTTGTTGATTGAACGTTCAATCAACAAACGCGATACTGTCCGCCTCGGGCCAACGCCCATGCACAGGTGAGACCGTGCCGAAGAAAGGCATCGAACCGATCCGCCGCGAGCAGCTGATCCAGGCCACCTTCCAGGTAATTCACGATATCGGCCTGGCCGACGCCACCGTGGCCACCATCGCCCGCCAAGCCGGCCTGTCCACTGGCATCGTCGCCCACTACTTCGGCGACAAGGCCGGCCTGCTCAACGCCGCGATGCGGCAGATCCTCAACGAACTGAAAGACGCCTTCGCTCATTACCGCGCCAAGGCCGCAGCAGACCCGCGGGCCCAGCTGCGCGCGCTGGTCGATGGCAACTTCGACCAGACCCAGACCAGCGGCCCGGCCATGCGCGTGTGGCTGACCTTCTGGGCGGCGAGCATGCACCAGCCGGAACTGGCCCGCCTGCAGCGCATCAACGACCAGCGGCTGTATTCCAACCTGGCCCATCAGTTCCACCGCGCGCTGCCGGCCGAACGCGCCCGTGACGCCGCCCGTGGCCTGGCCGCGATGATCGACGGCCTGTGGCTGCGCGGCAGCCTGCTCGGCGGCCCGTTCGACACCGCCGCCGCCCGCGCGCTGGCCTACGCCTACATCGACTTCCAGCTGCAGCCCGATGGCGTATAAGCAGCCTCAAGCCCCTTCCCCTTTGTTTCCAGGAGTGCCCCCATGACCGCCCTGCCCGTCCAGCAGCTCTACATCCACGGCCGACGCGTCGACGCCACCAGCGGCAAAACCTTCCAGTCCATCAACCCGGCCAATGGCCAAGTCCTGGCCGAGGTGCAGATCGCCAGCCAGGCCGACGTCGACCGCGCGGTGCAGAGCGCAGCCGAAGGCCACAAGGCGTGGGCCGCCATGACCGCGATGGAGCGCTCGCGCATCCTGCGCCGCGCGGTCGACCTCCTGCGCGAACGCAATGATGCGCTGGCCCAGCTGGAGACCCTGGACACGGGCAAGGCGCTGGCAGAAACCACTACGGTGGACATCGTCACCGGTGCCGACGTGCTGGAGTACTACGCCGGCCTGGCTACCGCCATCGAGGGCATCCAGCTGCCGCTGCGCGAATCGAGTTTCTTCTATACCCGCCGCGAGCCGCTGGGCGTGGTCGCCGGCATCGGTGCCTGGAACTACCCGATCCAGATCGCACTGTGGAAGTCGGCGCCCGCACTGGCCGCCGGCAACGCGATGGTGTTCAAGCCCTCCGAAGTGACCCCGCTGACCGCGCTGATGCTGGCCGAGATCTACAGCGAAGCCGGCGTGCCGGACGGCGTGTTCAACGTCGTGCAGGGTCCGGGCAGCGAGATCGGCGACTGGCTCACCGAACACCCGGTGATCGAGAAGATCTCCTTCACTGGCGGCGTGGCCACCGGCAAGAAGGTGATGGCCGCCGCCGCGTCTTCTTCGTTGAAGGAAGTGACCATGGAGTTGGGCGGCAAGTCGCCGCTGGTCATCTGCGATGACGCCGATCTGGACCGCGCCGCCGACATCGCGGTGATGGCCAACTTCTTCAGCTCCGGCCAGGTCTGCACCAACGGCACCCGCGTGTTCGTGCCGCGCAGCATGCTGGCCGCGTTCGAGGCCGCCGTAGTCGAGCGCGTGCAGCGCATCCGCATCGGCGATCCGCAGGCCGCCGACACCAACTTCGGCCCGATGGTCAGCTTCCCGCACATGCAGAACGTGCTGCGCTACATCGACAGCGGCAAGACCGAAGGCGCGCGCCTGCTGACCGGTGGCGGCCGTGCGGAGGAAGGCGCGCTGGCCGAGGGCGCCTACGTGCTGCCCACCGTGTTCTCCGACTGCCGCGATGACATGACCATCGTCCGCGAGGAGATCTTCGGGCCGGTCATGAGCATCCTCGCCTACGACGACGAGGACGAAGCCGTGCGCCGCGCCAACGACACCCCCTTCGGCCTCGCCGCCGGCGTGGTCAGCCGTGACATCAGCCGCGCCCACCGCATCATCCACCACCTCGAAGCCGGCATCTGCTGGATCAACACCTGGGGTGAATCACCGGCGGAAATGCCGGTCGGCGGCTACAAGCAGTCCGGCGTCGGCCGCGAGAACGGCCTGTCCACGCTGGGCCACTACACCCGCATCAAGTCGGTCCAGGTTGAACTGGGCGACTACGCCAGCGTGTTCTGAACAGCGCGCCCTGAGCAAGCCGCCCGGCGCGAACGCCGGATCGACATTCCGCCGGGAGGCCTGCGCAACGCGCGCGCGTCCCGGCCCGCAGGAGAACCATCATGAGCACCCCCAACGAATACGACTACATCATCATCGGCGCCGGTTCGGCCGGCAACGTGCTGGCCACCCGCCTCACCGAGGATGCCGATGTCAGCGTGCTGCTGCTGGAAGCCGGTGGCCCGGACTACCGCCTCGACTTCCGCACCCAGATGCCGGCTGCACTGGCCTACCCGCTGCAGGGCAAGCGCTACAACTGGGCGTACAAGACCGATCCGGAGCCCTTCATGAACAACCGCCGCATGGATTGCGGCCGCGGCAAGGGCCTGGGCGGTTCCTCGCTGATCAACGGCATGTGCTACATCCGCGGCAACGCCATGGACTACGACAACTGGGCCAGCATGCCGGGCCTGGAAGACTGGACTTACCTGGACTGCCTGCCGTACTTCCGCAAGGCCGAGACCCGCGACATCGGCGCCAACGACTACCACGGCGGCGATGGCCCACTGCGGGTGACCACCCCCAAGGCCGGCAACAACGAACTGTTCGCCGCGATGGTCGAAGCCGGCGTGCAGGCCGGCTACCCGCGCACCGATGACCTGAACGGCTACCAGCAGGAAGGCTTCGGCCCGATGGACCGCACGGTCACGCCGAAGGGCCGCCGCTCCAGCACCGCCCGCGGCTATCTGGACCTGGCCAAGCCGCGCCCGAACCTGACCATCGTCACCCACGCCCTCACCGACCGTATCCTGTTCTCGGGCAAGCGTGCGGTGGGCGTGCAGTGGCTGCACAACGACCAGCCACAGCGCGCCACCGCCCGCCGCGAAGTGCTGCTGTGTGGCGGCGCCATCGCCTCCCCGCAGATCCTGCAGCGCTCCGGCGTGGGCCCGGCCGATCTGCTGCGCAGCCTGGACATCGATCTTGTGCACGACCTGCCCGGCGTCGGCGCCAACCTGCAGGATCACCTGGAGATGTACCTGCAGTACGAATGCAAAAAGCCGGTGTCGCTGGCCCCGGCACTGAAGCTGCACAACCAGCCGGCCATCGGCGCCGAATGGCTGTTCCTGGGCACCGGCATCGGCGCCAGCAACCAGTTCGAGGCCGGCGGCTTCATCCGCAGCGACGAGGCCTTTGACTGGCCGAACCTGCAGTACCACTTCCTGCCGGTGGCCATCAATTACAACGGCTCCAACCCGATCAAGGCTCACAGCTTCCAGATGCATGTCGGCTCGATGCGCTCGCCCAGCCGCGGCCGCGTCCAGGTCGTGTCCAAGGATCCGCGCGTGCACCCCAGCATCCTGTTCAACTACATGTCGCACGAGCAGGACTGGCGCGAGTTCCGCGCGGCCATCCGCATCACCCGCGAGATCTTCGCGCAGCCGGCGCTGGCGCCGTACAGCGGCCGCGAGATCTCGCCCGGCCGCGAGCTGCAGACCGATGCGCAGATTGATGGCTTCGTGCGCGAGCACGCCGAGACCGCCTACCACCCCTCGTGCACCAACAAGATGGGCCACGCCGATGACCCGATGGCGGTGGTCGATGGCCAGGGCCGCGTACACGGGCTGGACGGCCTGCGCATCGTCGATGCCTCGATCATGCCGCAGGTGGTCACCGGCAACCTCAACGCGCCGACCATCATGATCGCCGAGAAGCTGGCTGACGTGATCCGTGGCCGCACCCCGCTGGCCCGCAGCACCGCGCCGTACTACAAGGCCAACGGTGCCCCGGCGCGCAGCCGCGGCTGACGCGAATCAGCCGCAAACGGCGGCCACCGATTTCCGGTAGATGCCCACCTGGGTGGGCGCTCATGCACCCCGGGGGCGCGTTCTTCGCGCCCCCTTCGCGTTTTCCCTACGGAACGGTATGCTGCTGCGAGCGGTTCTGGCGGATACTGTCCGCGCCGTACCCATCAAAAACGATTCCTGGAGGGGGAATATGAGTCTGGATCGTCCCTGGCTGCAGAGCTATCCGAAAGGCGTTCCCGCCGAGATCGACATCAACGAGTTCCATTCGGTAGCTTCGGTCTTCGACGCTTCCGTCGCGAAATTCCGCGACCGTCCCGCCTACTCCAGTTTCGGCAAGGTCCTCACCTATGGCGAAACCGACGCCCTGGTCGAGCAGTTCGCCGCCTACCTGCTGGGTGAGCTCAAGCTCAAGAAGGGTGACCGCGTCGCCCTGATGATGCCCAACTGCCTGCAGTACCCGATCGCCACCTTCGGCGTGCTGCGCGCCGGCCTGACCGTGGTCAACGTCAACCCGCTGTACACCGCGCGCGAGCTGAAGCATCAGCTGGTCGATGCCGGCGTCAGCGCGCTTGTGGTGGTCGACAACTTTGGCGACACCGTCCAGCAGGTCATCGCCGACACTCCGGTCAAGCACGTCATCACCACCGGCCTGGGCGACCTGCTCGGCCTGAAGGGCACGATCGTCAATTTCGTGCTCAAGTACGTCAAGAAGATGGTACCCAACTACCATCTGAAGGGCGCGGTGCGCTTCCGCCAGGCGCTCAAGCTCGGCAGCCGCCACACCCTGCCCAAGGTCGAGATCGACCACGACGACGTCGCCTTCCTGCAGTACACCGGCGGCACCACCGGCGTGGCCAAGGGCGCGATGCTGACCAACCGGAACCTGATCGCCAACATGCAGCAGGCCTCGGCCTGGATCGGCGCATCGGGCATCGAGCCGGGCAAGGAGTGGATCATCACCGCCCTGCCGCTGTACCACATCTTCGCGTTGACGGCGAACGGTCTGGTCTTCATGAAGTTCGGTGGCTGCAACCACCTGATCACCAATCCGCGTGACATGAAGGGCTTCGTCAAGGAGCTCAAGTCGGTGCGCTTCACCGCCATCACCGGCGTCAACACCCTGTTCAACGGCCTGCTCAACACCCCCGGCTTCGACACCGTCGACTTCTCTTCGCTGAAGGTGACCCTGGGCGGCGGCATGGCCGTGCAGCGTGCGGTGGCCGAGCGCTGGAAGAAGGTGACCGGGGTGACCCTGGTCGAGGCCTACGGCCTGACCGAGACCTCGCCGGCGGCCTGCATCAACCCGCTGGACCTGAAGGAATACAACGGCGCCATCGGCCTGCCGATCCCGTCCACCGATGCCTGCATCAAGGACGACAACGGCAATACCCTGGCCATGGGCGAAGTGGGCGAGCTGTGCATTCGCGGCCCCCAGGTGATGAAGGGTTACTGGCAGCGCCCCGACGAAACCGCCACCGCCATCGATGCCGACCAGTGGCTGCACACCGGCGACATGGCGAAGATGGACGAGCAGGGTTTCTTCTACATCGTCGACCGCAAGAAGGACATGATCCTGGTGTCCGGCTTCAACGTGTACCCGAACGAAGTCGAGGACGTCATCGCGATGATGCCGGGCGTGCTGGAAGTGGCCGCTGTCGGCGTGCCGGACGAGAAGTCCGGTGAAGTGGTGAAGGTGGTCATCGTGAAGAAGGACCCGAACCTGACCGCCGAAATGGTCAAGGAACATGCACGGGCCAACCTCACCGGCTACAAGCACCCCAGAATCGTAGAATTCCGAAAAGAGCTGCCGAAGACCAACGTGGGCAAGATCCTCCGTCGCGAGCTCCGCGATACGCCCGCCACGTAAGGCTTTCGGCGAATTCGAACACCTTCAGGGCCCGGGTTGGAAACAACCCGGGCCTTTTCGCGTGCCGGTGCCGCGCCCGGTGTAGCATCGCCGCGTGTGTGGACCGTCCGGCCCGCCGGCCACCACTTCTCTCTGCGGGCCGCATGCCGAGGACCCTTCCATGAGTACCATTGAAAAGCTGTCTGCCAGCGGTTCGACGTTCGCCACCATCCGTACCGAAGACAACGACGACGACTCCGCCCACTGGTTGTTCATGCACGCCGACGCGGCCACGGGCATACGTCCCTGCTGCCGCAAGGACATGCTGGACGAGATGTGGAGCTACATGAGCGCCATCACCCGTGGCCCGGCGCAGCGCCACAGCGGTCGGCTGCGCCATTTCGTGCTGGCCTCCGATGCTGCTGCGTACAACCTGGGCGGCGACCTGGACCTGTTCACCCGCCTGATCCGCGAAGGCAACCGCGACCTGCTGCTGACCTATGCGCAGCGCTGCGTGGAAGGCGTGCACCACCTGCACACCGGCTTCGGCGGTGACGTGCGCTCGATTGCGCTGGTCCAGGGCGATGCGCTGGGTGGCGGCCTGGAAATGGCCCTGGCCTGCCACACCATCGTGGCAGAGGAAGGCTGCGGCATGGGCCTGCCCGAAGTGCTGTTCGGCCTGTTCCCGGGCATGGGCGCGTACTCGTTCCTGTGCCGCCGTGTGTCGCCGCAGCTGGCCGAAAAGATCATCCTCGACGGCCGCGTCTATTCGTCCGAGGAAATGCACGCCCTGGGCGTGGTCGACGTGCTGGTGAAGAAGGGGGAAGGCCGCGCCGCCGTCGATGACATGATCCGCCACCAGCAGCGCTTGCCGCAGTCGTACCTGGCCATGAACGCGGCACGCAACCTGGCGCAGTCGGTCAGCTACGACGAGCTGCTGGAAATCACCAAGGTCTGGGTCGACTCCGCCCTGGCCCTGGGTGATCGTTCGCTGCGCACGATGGATCGCCTGATCAAGGCACAGACCCGTCGCGCCGGCCTCGACGCCGCCTGATTGCTCTCCTCCCCCTATGGGTTCAAGCCCGGCTGGCCCCCGGGCTTTTTTTCGCGCTCGCGCAACCAAGGCAGTAGATCCACGCCATGCGTGGATGCCTTGCTGCGTGGATACCTTGCATCGCGGACCGCGCCGAATGCAGCCGAGCATGGCTCGGCACTACTGCGTCGCGGACCCAGTAGATCCTCGCCATGCGTGGATGCCTTGCTTCGCGGACCGCGCGGAATGCAGCCGAGCATGGCTCGGCACTACTGCGTCGCGGACCCAGTAGATCCACGCCATGCGTGGATGCCTTGCTTCGCGGACCGCGCCGAATGCAGCCGAGCATGGCTCGGCACTACATGAAACAAAGGCAGTCGAGCAAGCTCGACGCTACCGTTCCATGTCGTCGGCCGCGCCGCGTACTTTGCGCTCGGCGCGTGCATCCAGGGCCTGCCGCCCTTCCTTGATCGCGCCCTGCAGCACGGCCAGGCGCGGGCGCCATTCGGCCTTTAGCTGCCAGTCGGCCATCCGCATCAGTTCGCCGGCGCGGTTGGCGGCACGCACCAGGCCCAGGTTGCCGGCCACGCCCTTGATCGCGTGGGATTGTTCGCGGAAGGCACCCCAGCGGCCTGCCTCACCGTCGACCTCGGCCTTGCGCAGGCAGTTCTCGGCGTCCTCCAGGCACTGCCGGATGAACTCACGCTCGAAACCGTCGCCCATGCCCAGCGAGGCCAGCTCATCCAGCACGCCGGTGTCGAGCACGCCATCGAGGTTGGTCGCGGTGCGCACGATCGGCGGCGCCGACGCCTTCAGCTGGGCGTTGTTGGCGATCTCGGCCAGCGTATCGAGCAGGCGCACGGCCACCACGGGCTTGGCCAGGAACGCATGCGCGCCGGCCTGGGTGCAGCGCTGGATCGCTTCAGGGGTTACGTCGGCACTGAGCACCAGCACCGGCGTGCGCGGGCCGCCGCCGGACTGCATCACGCGTAGTTCCTTCAGCATGTCCAGGCCGCTCATGCCCGGCATGTGCAGATCGACGATGGCGGCGTCGAACTCGCTCTCGGCCAGCGCATCGAGCACGGCCTCACCGCCATCGACGCACATCACCTTGTGCCCGGCCTTCTGCAGCAGGCGCTGCAGCACCATGCGGTTGGCCTCGTGGTCATCCGCCACCAGGATCTGCATGCTGCGCACGCGGGCGCGGTGGCGCAGGAACGGATCGGTGAAGGCGATGACGTTGCCGCCCGGCCCGACTTCCTCGCCGGCGGCCACGCTGGGCACCGCGCCCGGCACCACCGGCTCCGACGGCGCAAACGGCAGTTCGACCCAGAAGTGGCTGCCCTGCGGCGGGCTGTCCAGATAGCCGATCTCACCGTGCATGGCCTGGACCAGGCCCTTGGCGATGGTCGTGCCCAGGCCGGTGCCTTCGTGGCGACGGGCCATGCTGACGTCAGCCTGCTCGAACGCTTCGAACAGCCGCGGCCGCATGGCCACCGGCACGCCGATACCGGTATCGATGATGTCGAAGCGCAGGCGCACCGAGCCATTGGTGTCGGCGTGGACGAGGCCCACGCGCACTTCCACCTTGCCGTGGTCGGTGAACTTCACCGCGTTGCCAGCCAGGTTGAGCAGGATCTGCCGCAGGTGGCCGACGTCGCCGCGCAGCGTGGCGGGCACGTTCGCGGCCACCTTGACCTTGTACTCCAGGTGCTTGGCCTTGGCCTGCGGCAGCAGGATCAGGCCGATGGCCTGGACCACGTCGGCCAGCACGAAATCCTCGGCGACCACGCGCAGCTTCCCTGCTTCGATCGCGGAGATGTCCAGCACCTCCTCGACCAGCGCCAGCAGGCTGCGGGAAGAGGCCTGGATGGTGTTCAGGCACTCGCGTTGCTCATCGTCCAGGCGAGTCGTCGCCAATACTTCTGTCATGCCATTCAATCCATTGAGTGGGGTTCGGAATTCGTGGCTCATGTTGGCCAGGAAGCGACTCTTCGCTTCACTGGCGCGCCGCGCCTCGGCCATGGCCCTGGTCAACTGCTTGAGCAGGGTCGAGAAATACAACGGTACCGCAGCCAGGCCCAGCCAGAGCCCGATCGCCAGCCGCAGGTTCCGCTCCCAGTAAGGTGTAAGCAGCACGGTGCTGCCGAAGCTGACCATCGCCATCGCCACGGCGACGTAGAGGTAGTTGTTGCCGAAGCGCATGCCGTTGCCGACGGTCACCCACATCACCACGATGTAGACCCACGCCAGCGGTTCGCCCATCTGCACCATGCCCGCGGCGATCAGGCCGTAGTCGGCCAGCATGCCGAGCACGCGACGCGGATCGGAGCGGCCCGGCTTCCACAGCAGCCAGCCGAACAGCAGCAATGACAGCGACAGGCCGGTCAGGACAATGGCCAGCACGCCCACGTACTGGTCGTGCGGCAGGTCGTGGCGCGGCGCCGGCAGCAGCACGTAGGCCAGGATGAAGCTGATCAGGACGATACGGACGATCTGCTGCCCGTGTTCGCTGTCGTGGCGCTGGGACAACCGCAGGCGGATCCGCGACAGCAGGGATGTCACGCGCCCATCCCCGGCCGCGCCGAGGCGGTGGAATGCTCGGCGCAGATCTGTTCCAGCTGCTCGCGGCCGCGCAGCAGCGCATCCACGCAACGCGGGTCGAACAGGCGGCCGCGCTGGGCGTACAGATACGCCAGGGTTGCTTCCATCGTCCAGGCTTCCTTGTACGGGCGCGGTGAGATCAGCGCATCGAAGACATCGGCAACGGCGACAATGCGCGCTTCCAGCGGAATCGCGTCGCCGACCAGTCCATCGGGATAGCCGCTGCCGTCATAGCGTTCGTGGTGGCGCAGCGCGATCAGCGCGCCGACCTGGATGAAGCGGTTCTGGCTGCCACTGAGCAGTTCGTGGCCGATGCGCGGATGCCGGCGCATGATCGCCAGCTCCTCGTCGTTGAGCTTGCCCTGCTTGAGCAGCACCGCATCGGGAATGGCGATCTTGCCCATGTCGTGCAGCGGGGCGGCCATCTCGATGAGCTTGACCTCTTCCTCGGGCAGGCCCAGCTGCTCGGCGATCAGCCCGGCCACCCGCGCCATGCGCTCGAGGTAGGCACTGGTGCCGGCATCACGGAACTCGATGGCGCGCGCCAGCCGCGAAAGGGTCTCGCGTTCGCGCTCTTCCACCTCGTGCATGCTGGCCAGCAGCCGCTGTTCGAGCGACAGCGCACGTTGCTTCACGTTCTCGGCCTGCTGCCGCAGCTGCAGCAGGTTGTAGCAGCGCGCACGCAGTTCGCGTGGCCGGATCGGCTTGACCAGGAAATCGATCACGCCCGCTTCCAAGGCGGCCTGCCTGATCGGCTCGTCGCCGACCACGGTGATCAGGATCACCGGGATGTCGCGGTGCTTGGGCAGCCGGCGGAAACGGCGGGCGAACTCAAGCCCGTCCATCTCCGGCATGCGGTAATCCAGCAGCAGCAGATCGACCGGGTACGACTCGCACCACGCAAGCGCGGTGAGCGGATCACCGAAATCGTGCACGCTCAATTCGGGCGCGATGTCTTCAATGACATGGCGCAGCATCGTCCTTGCGGACGTCTGGTCGTCGACGATGACGATGTTCAAGGCGTTCTCTGCCTGCCTTCTCGACCACGCTGGAAGATCAGCCAGCGAGGATACCCCGCCGCTGTGCACACTGGCACCCTGCATCGGTACGACTCCCGTCACGAGCTCCCCGGTTCATGATCGTCGTCACAATGTGAAGCGGGTTCTCCACATCGACGCATCCTCACATCGGCCCTCGCTACCCCATCAAGCCATAGCGGGTGTCAAGGCCGTGCAACAACCATACGCCGAGTGCGGATCGCGTCAATGGCGCCGCCCGGATCCGGGACGGCGCGCACAGTCGGGAGCGGAACTGCGTCTTACTGCTCGGGACGCATGTAGGGGAACAGCAGGACGTCGCGGATCGAACTGCTGCCGGTCAGCAGCATCACCAGGCGGTCCACGCCGATGCCCAGGCCGCCGGTCGGTGCCATGCCGTACTCCAGCGCACGGATGTAATCGGCGTCGTAATGCATGGCCTCGTCGTCGCCGCCTTCCTTCGCGGCCACCTGGGCCTGGAAGCGCTGCGCCTGATCTTCCGGGTCGTTCAGCTCGGAGAAGCCGTTGGCCAGCTCCTTGCCGTTGACGAACAGTTCGAAGCGGTCGGTATAGCCAGGATCGTTGTCGTTGGCACGGGCCAGCGGCGAGACTTCCACCGGGTGGTCGGTGATGAAGGTCGGCTGGATCAGGGTGTGTTCGACGGTCGCTTCGAAGATCTCCAGCAGCAGCTTGCCCCAGCCGTAGGACGGCTTGACGCGGATCTTCAGGCGCTCGCAATGGCGCAGCAGCGCCTCGCGGTCGGTGCAGTCGGCGGCCGATATTTCCGGGTTGTGGTGACGCACCGCCTCGTCCATGCGCCAGCGGCGGAAGGCAGGTCCCAGGTCGATCTTCGCGCCGTCCCACTCCACTTCGGTGCCACCGTTGACGGAGGTGGCCACGTCACGGATCACGCCTTCGGTCAGGTCCATGATCTCGTTGTACGTGGCATAGGCCTCGTACAGTTCCATCATGGTGAATTCCGGGTTGTGGCGGGTGCTGACGCCTTCGTTGCGGAAGTTGCGGTTGATCTCGTAGACGCGCTCCAGACCCCCCACGGTCAGGCGCTTGAGGTACAGCTCCGGCGCCACGCGCAGGTACAGATCCAGATCCAGCGCGTTGTGGTGGGTGGTGAACGGCTTGGCCGCCGCGCCGCCGGGGATGTAATGCATCATCGGCGTCTCGACTTCGAGGAAGTCGCGGTTGTCCAGCCACGCGCGCATGGCCCGGATGATCTTGGAGCGCTTGATGAAGACCGCGCGCGATTCCGGGGTCACGATCAGGTCAACGTAACGCTGGCGGTAGCGCTGCTCGACGTCGGCCAGGCCGTGCCACTTGTCCGGCAGCGGGCGCAGCGACTTGGTCAGCAGGCGGATCGATTCGGCCTTGACCGACAGCTCGCCGGTCTTGGTACGGGTCAGGGCGCCTTCGACGGCGATGATGTCGCCCACGTCCCAGCCCTTGAAGGCGATGTAGGCGTCGCCCAGGGCACCGCCCTGCAGGAACAGCTGGATGCGGCCGGATTCGTCCTGGATCTGGGCGAAGCTGGCCTTGCCCATGATGCGCTTGGCCATCAGGCGGCCGGCCATCTTCACCTGGCGGCCGTTGCCTTCCAGGGCCTCGGCGGTCCAGGTGTCGGCATCGGCGAACTCGGCCTGCAGCTGCCCGGCGAAGTCCTCGCGACGGAAGTCGTTCGGGTACGCGATGCCCTGCCCACGCAGCGCTTTGAGTTTCTCACGGCGCTCGGCGATCAACTTGTTTTCGTCGACGGGGGGGGTATCGGTAGCTTCGCTCATGGATCTGCGGGAATCGTGTAGTGGGAGGGGGTACAGCGCCCGGCGCAGCCGGTTGCACAGCATAGCAAAACCGCCCTGCCCGGGCCCCGCCGGAGCCGGTAGCACCGGGCCATGCCCAGCGGTCGTCGGCAGGAATCCGCCGGACGTGGCCCGGCGCTACCTCAGGCATTCCCGGGGAACGCCTGACGCAGCTCCTCCACCAGCACACGCTGGTTCTCGGAGTAGTCCACCGGCACCGAGACCAGATGCACCCCACCCTCATTGAAGGCCGCTTCCAGGGTCGGGATGAACTGCTCGATGGCCGTCACCTCGTGGCCCTTGCAGCCATACGCCTCGGCGTATTTCACGAAATCCGGGTTGCTGAAGGTCATGCCGTAGTCGGTGAAGCCATCCACCGCCTGCTTCCAGCGGATCATCCCGTAGGCACCGTCGTTGAGGATCAGCACCACCAGGTTCAGGCCCAGCCGCCGCGCCGTCTCCAGCTCCTGGCTGTTCATCATGAAGCCGCCATCGCCACAGACCGCCAGAACCCGCCGCTCGGGGTACAGGATCGAGGCCGTGATCGCCGACGGCAGGCCCGCGCCCATCGTCGCCAAGGCGTTGTCCAGCAGCAGCGTATTGGCCACCTGGGTGCGGTAATTGCGCGCAAACCAGATCTTGTACATGCCGTTGTCCAGCGCCACGATGCCGTCCGGCGGCATCACCTGGCGCACGTCATGCACCAGCCGCTGCGGGGTGAATCCCGCTTCCTCGGCACGGTCGGCAAGGTGCTCGAGGATGGTCGCGCGCAGCGGCAGCAGGGCATCGGCATGCGGCACGGCGCCTTCGATGCGGTCGGCCAGCTGGGTCAGCGATCGGCCGATATCACCGATCACCTCCACCTGCGGGAAATAGACCTGCTCCACCGCGGCCTGCGAATAGCCGATATGGATGACGGTCGGGCCACCCGGGCGCATCACGAACGGCGGCTTCTCGGTCACTTCGTGGCCGATGGTCACGATCACGTCGGCCTGGTCGATGGCCATGTGCACATAGTCGCGCTCGGTCAGCGCCGCGGTGCCCATGTACAGGCCCGAGCCGCCCGCCACCGCGCCCTTGCCCATCTGCGTGGTGAAGAACGGAATGCCGGCGCGCTGCACGAAGGCCGACAGCGCTTCGCTGGACTGCGGGCGCGATGCCGCCGAGGCGATCATCAGCAGGGGGCGCCTGGCACTGCGGATGATCTCCGCCGCGCGGTCCAGCGCTTCGGGGCTGGCAATCGGCCGGTCCACCGCGTGGGTCGGAATGAGGGACACGCCCTCCACCTCGGTGGCGGCGATGTCCTCGGGCAGCTCCAGCAGCACCGGGCCCGGGCGCTCCTCCTGGGCCACGCGGAAGGCCTCGCGGACGAGGGTCGGGATGGTGCGCGCCGAGACGATCTGCCGGGCCAGCTTGGTCAGCGGCTTCATCGTGCTGACGATGTCCACGATCTGGAAGCGCGCCTGCTTGCTGGCGACGATGCCCTTCTGGCCGGTGATCATGATGACCGGCCACGCCCCCAGCAGCGCATAGGCCGCGCCGGTGGTGAAGTTCAGCGCGCCCGGGCCGAGGGTGGCCAGGCAAACGCCCGGCTTGCCGGTCAGGCGGCCGTAGGTGGCGGCCATGAACACCGCCGCCTGCTCGTGGCGGGTGATGACCAGATCGATGCTGGAATGGCGCAGCGACTCGACCACGTCGAGGTTTTCTTCGCCGGGAATACCGAAAATACGCTCGACGCCTTCGTTCTCAAGTGCGGCGACAAGCAGATCTGAACCCTTGGACATTGGAATGCCGTCCTTTTCGCTGGACTGATGGTGGATCGTTGCAGGAAGGGTGGAAGCCGCGCGTCAACGCTTGTCGAACCAGACCGTCTGCGCGTTGACGAATTCACGGATGCCGAAGTGCGAGAGCTCGCGGCCGAAGCCGCTCTTCTTAACACCGCCGATCGGCACGCGCGGGTCGGAGGCCGAGAATCCGTTCACGAACACGCCGCCGGTCTGCAGGCGACGCGCCAGCTGCGTGGCCCGTTCATGGTCGCCGGTCCACAGATTGCCGCTGAGGCCGAACTCGCTCTGGTTGGCCAGCTCCACCGCATGGTCGGCGTCGCGGGCGCGGCTGATCGAGGCCACCGGCCCGAAGGTCTCGGCATCGAAGGTCTGCATGCCCGGCTCGACCCCGGCCAGCACGGTGGGCGCGTAGAAGCTGCCCGGGCGATCCAGCTGATGCCCGCCGACCAGCAGCTGCGCGCCGGCATCGACCGAGGCACGCACCTGCGCGTCGAGCTGCTCGAGCAGATCCTGGCGGGCCATCGGGCCGATGCGGTTGCCGGCTTCGCGGCCATCACCGATGGTCAGCGCCTGCACCTTCTGGCAGAACTGCGCCACGAAACGCTCGTAGACAGCCTCTTCGACGATGATGCGCTTGCCGGCGATGCAGACCTGCCCGGTGTTCTGGAAGCGTGAGGCCACGGCTGCATCGACGGCGGCGTCGAGGTCAGCATCGGCCAGCACGATGAAGGGGTCGGAGCCGCCCAGTTCCAGCACCACCTTCTTCAGCGCCTGCCCGGCCTGGGCGGCGATGCTGCGACCGGCGGCGACGCTGCCAGTGAGCGTGACGGCGGCGATGCGGTCATCGGCGATGGCGGCACTGGTGCCCTCGCGGCTGATGTTGGCGGCAATGAAGGTGCCGTCCGGAAGGCCGGCCTCGCGCCACGCCGCATCGAGCAGCTGCGCGGTACCGACGATGTTCTCGGCCGGCTTCAGCAGGAAGCCGTTGCCGCCCATCAGGATCGGCACCGCCGCGCGCATCACCTGCCAGTACGGGAAGTTCCACGGCATGATGCCCAGCACCACGCCCAGTGGCAGGTAGGACACGTAGGCCTTGTCATCGGGCACCTGGGTGGGCTCGTCGCGCAGGAACTGGGCACCGTTGTCGGCGTACCAGTCGCACAGCAGCGCGCACTTCTCGATCTCGGCCAGCGATTCGGCGTGGACCTTGCCCATCTCGGCGGTGGCCATCGCGGCCAGCGGCTCGCGGTCTCGGCGCAGGACGGCGGCCATGGCACGCAGCACGGTAGCGCGCGCGTCCAGCGACTGCGTGCTCCATGCGGCGAAGCCGGCCTGGCCGCGCTGCAGGAGGTCTTCCAGCTCAGCGGCGGTAGCGAAGGGGTGGCTGGCGATCGGCTGGCCGGTGGCCGGATCGCGGGAGATGGCGGTGGTGGGGGCAGTGGACATGCAGGTCTCCTGTTGTCTCGACAACGGGCCGGCGGCCCGTGTCCTGGACAGGAATGTGGACCTGTTCGATGGCAGCAACAAGGCGTCTGCTCATCCTGTGACCTGCACTTACCTGTCTGGGGAGGGGCGTTATGGCAGGGCTTGCAGCCCTGCACCTGCTCAATGCAACGTCAAGTGCTGGCGATCCGTGGGTTGGCGGGGTGCGTCCGGTTGAGGGGGACGCCGTGAACCCGTCCATGGGGGCTTGGTCGCGGCATCCATGCCGCTCACACCCCCTCAACCGAACCCACCCCGCCTTCGACAGACCACCGCGATCTGTCAGAACGGCATGACCCCGCTGTTGGGGGGTGGGGCGCGGCGGGGGGGGGGGGGGGGGGGGGGGGGGGGGGGGGGCCCGCCGGGGGCCCGCCCCCCCCCCCCCCCCCGCCCCGCCCAACTACGGGAACCCGCTCTGGCTTTTGACGTTGACGTTGATTGCAGCAGGTGCAGGGCTGCAAGCCCTGCCGAACACCTCCCCCCTACTTCCGCGGCAGGTAGGTCACCAGCGAAAGGTCATGCCGGCTCTCCGGCACCAGCGCCACGTACTGCAGGTCCAGCAACCCGCGCGTGGGATGCATCAGCCTCTTCGCCCCCTCGTCGAAACGACGGACGTCATGCTCCGGCCACCACAGGCGGAACGGCTCGCTCTGCGCCGAAATGTCCTCGGCCAGCGCCAGGAACGGCGCCTTGTCCGGCGCCTGCGCCATCGCCGCACGGAACCCGGCCAGCAGGCCACGGCTCATCTCTTCCCAGTTGAGGATACGTTCGCGGTAAGGCGCGTACAGGAACATCAGCCACAGCGTGTTGCGCTGGTTCGGCGGGAACTGGCTGTAATCCACGAACAGATCGGCGATGGCCGCGTTCCAGGCCAGGATGTCGAAGCGCGTGTTGCGGACGTAGGCCGGGATCGGCTGCATCGCCTCCACCAGCTGGCGCAGGCCGTCGGTCACGCTTTCGTCCGGCGATTCCAGCGGCACGCCGTAACCGGACAGCGCGAAGGCATACGCGCGCTCGTCATCGCTCAGGCGCAGCACCTTCGCAAGGCGCTCAAGCACTTCGGGCGAGGCACGTACTTCGCGGCCCTGCTCGATCCAGGTGTACCAGCTGACACTGACCCCGATGGCCAGCGCCACTTCTTCGCGCTTCAGGCCCGGGGTGCGCCGCCGCCCGGCCGGCAGGCCAAGCGTGGCGGGGTCGACACGGGCGCGGCAGGCTTTCAGGAAGCCGCCCAGCTCCTTGCGTTCACTCTCGCTGCGCATCATCGCTACCGCCGCACTTGTTGTAGCGTCGAGCCATGCTCGACGCATCTGCCAGCCCGCGAAAAGCGGCCAAGCATGGCTTGGCTCTACAGAAAGGCGTTTCAGCCGCCCTCGGCATGGCGCACGAGGGCGATGACATCCGCGCAGGCGCGTGGATCAGGCATCGATGCGCTTGGAACCCACGGCCAGGCCGGCCTTCAGGCTGGCCTCGACGAACTCGTCCAAGTCACCGTCAAGCACCTTCTGCGTGTCCGAACGTTCGATGCCGGTGCGCAGGTCCTTGATTCGGCTCTGGTCGAGCACGTAGTTGCGGATCTGGCTGCCCCAGCCGATGTCGGACTTGGTGGCTTCCACCGCGTCCTTCTCGGCGTTGCGCTTCTGGATTTCCAGCTCGTACAGCTTGGCAGCCAGCATCTTCATCGCGTTGTCGCGGTTCTGGTGCTGGCTGCGGCCGGTCTGGCAGGCCACGACGATGTTGGTCGGGATGTGGGTGATGCGCACCGCCGACTCGGTCTTGTTCACGTGCTGGCCACCGGCACCGGACGAACGGTACACGTCGGTACGCAGGTCGGCCGGGTTGATGGTGATATCGATGTTGTCATCGATTTCCGGCGACACGAACACCGAGGTGAAGCTGGTGTGGCGGCGGTTGTCCGAGTCGAACGGCGACTTGCGCACCAGGCGGTGCACGCCGGTCTCGGTCTTCAGCCAGCCGTAGGCATAGTCGCCTTCCACGCGCAGCGTCGCCGACTTGATGCCGGCCACGTCGCCGCCGGACACTTCCATCAGCTCGGTCTTCCAGCCGCGCGATTCGCACCAGCGCAGGTACATGCGCAGCAGGATTTCCGCCCAGTCCTGCGCTTCGGTACCACCGGCACCGGCCTGGATGTCGACGAACGCGGCGGCATTGTCCATCTCGCCGGAGAACATGCGCTGGAACTCCAGCTTCTCGACGTGCGCCTGGTGCTTGTCCAGATCGGCCACCACGGCCAGGGCGGTATCTTCGTCCTGTTCGGATTCAGCCAGTTCCAGCAGCTCGGTCGCGTCGGTCAGGCCGTCGAGCACCGCGGCGATGCCGCCCACGGTCTTCTCCAGGCTGGAGCGTTCACGGCCCAGGTTCTGCGCGTATTCGGCATTGTTCCAGACGTCGGGGCTTTCCAGCTCCCGGGTTACTTCTTCGAGACGCTCTTTCTTGGCGTCGTAGTCAAAGATACCCCCTGAGCGACACCACACGATCGGTCAGATCGGTGATGCGCTGGCGGACAGGATTCAGTTCGATCATGTCGGCGGTTATGCACTAAATAGATGACTGCCAATGATACCGCAGGCCGGGGTTCCCGGCATGAGGGGGCGGGAGGGTAGAGTCGACTGTCAGTCGACTGCTCTCCGTTCAGGTGGGGCGGAAGCCCGCGCTGCGCGCGTTAGTCGACTGACAGTCGACTCTACCGACCGGCCCCACCGGCTCCGCCCAGCGCCTGCCGTAGCAGCGGCAGCTGCCGCCGGCTGCACGGCACCTTCGCCCCGTCAGCCATGTGCAGCAGGGCCTCACCGCCGTCCAGCGGCTCGATCGAGCGCAGCTGCCCGCGGTGGATCAGCCAGCTGCGGTGCGGGCGCAGGAACACGGCCGGGTCCAGTCGCTGCTCCAGCACCGCCATGGTGATGCGCAGCGGGTAATCGTGGCCGCGCACCCGCAGGTTCACGTAGTTGCCGGCGGCCTGGGCGTACTCGACATCACCGGTGGCCACCAGGAACTCCTTGCCGAGCTTGCGCACCAGGAAGTGCTGCGGGCGCTCGACCGGTTCGACCGGCGGGCCGTCGTCGGGCGGCGCCAGCAGGTGCGCCTCGCCCTGGCGCTGGCGACCGAACCAGGCCACCGCGTGCACGGCCACCACCAGCAGGCTGTAGGTCTGCACGTCCTTGAAGAACTCGTAGAACCACTGCGCTGGCCAGTCGCCATAGATGTAGTGCTGGCCGATCACGGCAAAGGCCAGCTTGCGCAGCAGGACCATGGCGCTGACGTGCAGCAGCCACCAGGCAATGCCACCCAGCACATAGAGGCCGATCCGGCGCCGCCAGGTGTCGGCATGGAGGGGCCAGCGCCGTGCTGCGGCATGCAGCAGGACCAGCAGGCCGAGGCTGGCCAGCGCACTGCTGAGCTCCTCGATCGAGGTTGCCCCCGCCGGGAAGGCCTCGCCGTCACGCAACGCCCGCATCCACTTCACCAGCACGTTGGCGACCGCAGTACCCAGGAACAGCACCGCCCAGAACACGGCGGTCAGTCCTGGGCGGTGCGGACGCTCTGCAACCGGGACGGACAATGCCGCCGGATCTCCATTTTCCATGCCGCCATTGTTGCCCATCCGGCCCTGCGCGCATCCGCCATTGGTCCCTGCCACCCCACCATTGGCCCCAGCGCGGCCGCCATTGCGCCCCTCCCGCTGGTGATCCGGGCCTGGCAGGCGGACGCTGCAGCTTCTTTCCGATGCCCGCCGCCCATGCACCGTCGCCACGATCTGGACACCCTTCGCATCGCCGCCTTTGCGCTGCTGATCGTCTACCACGCCGCCATGGCCTATGTGGCCGGGTGGGATTTCCACCTCAAGAGCACTTACACCGCCGAATGGCTGCAATGGCCGATGATCGCGATGAACCGATGGCGGATGCCGCTGCTGTTCGCCATCAGTGGCATCGCCCTGGGCCTGTCACTGCCGGAGCATGGACGTGTGCGCAACACGCTGCGCCGCTGTTGGCGCCTCTTCCTGCCATTGCTGTTTGGCATCGTCGCGGTGGTGTCCCTGCAGGCCTACTACGAAGCCCTGGACAAGGGTGATGTGGCGCCGGGCCTCGTCCGGTTCCTGTGGCGCTACTGGCAGTTCAAACCATGGCCTGGCGCACATTTCACCGGCGCCGAGTTCGGCTTTACCTGGAACCACCTCTGGTACCTGGCCTACCTGCTGCCCTACACGGTGCTGGCGGTGGGGTTTGCCAGCCTGCTGCGGCCGCTGCGCAAGGTGCTGCCCACGTGGCCTCTGAGTGACCGCCTGCTGGGCGGGATGCTGGTGGTACTGCCGGTGACCTGGCTGACCTGGGCACTGCTGGTCGTGCTGCCGCACTGGCCGCCGACCCATGCGCTGGTGAACGACGCCTATGTGCATGCCGAGTCGCTGCCGCTGTTCCTGGGCGGCTTCCTGGCCGCGCGCTGGCAGCGCGGCTGGGGGCTGCTGGTCCACGGACGCCGGCTGACCCTGGCGCTGGCCGCGCTGGGGCTGTGCCTGGAACTGGGCATACGCGCATTGGCCCGGCTGCCGCACGTCGGCGACGTCGACGCCTGGGTACTGGCATTGCCGTGGGGCCAGACCGAACGCATCGGCCGAGCGCTCTATACCTGGTGCATGCTGCTGGCCCTGTTCGGCTGGGCCCGGGTCCTGCTGTCCCGCCCGTGGCCAGGCCTGGGCTATTGCCGGGAAGCGGTGTTCAGCTGGTACATCCTGCACCAGACTGTGCTGATCGCACTGCTGTATGCACTGCGCCCGCTGCAGCTCGGCCCCTGGCTGGAACCCGCCCTGCTGGTGGCCGGCACCGTTGTCGGCTGCCTGCTGATCCACGAACTGCTGATCAGCCGCGTGCGCTGGCTGCGCCCGCTGTTCGGGCTGCGTGCCGGGTCGCCTGCACTGCCCGTGGTACGCGTTGCGCCGGTGTAGAGCCGAGTCCACACTCGGCTGTTATTGCCGTGAGCCGAGCATCGGCTCGGCTCTACACGACAGGGTTGCCAACCCGACAATGAGGACAACGGATGTTCCAGACCCAATGGCACCTGTGGCTGCAGCACACCTTCGACGCCAGCTGGGTGCTGGCGGTGATGCAGTTCATCAGCCTGCTTGGCTATGAAATGGCCTATACCGCGCTGATCCTTGTCTGCGCCTTCGGGGTACGCCTGCGCGCAGGACTGAGCGTGATGTTGGCGGTCCTGCTGATGGCCTGTGCCACGCATGCGGTCAAACAGAGCGCCGCCCTGCCCCGCCCGTCCGACGTGGATGCGGCGGTGCTGGACAAGGGTGAGCCGTCGCACCCGTTCGTGGTCGATGGAGGAGGACGTACCTTCTGGTCGCTGCCCGATCCGCAGGCCACGGCGATGCTGCGGGCACAGCCCGATGCCGACTATGGCTTCAACAGTGGCCACGTGGGCGTGGCCACGGCCGCCTGCCTGGGCGTGCTGCTGGCCTTCGGCATCCGCAGGCGCTGGCTGCGCTGGACACTGGTGCTGGGCTGGCCCCTGCTGATGGCGATCTCGCGCATGTATCTGGGCCGGCACTTCCTGGCCGATGTACTGGCCGGTTGGTTGATAGGCCTCGGCGTCGCGCTGGTGGCTTGGCAGTTGATGCCGGGACTGCGAGGCGCACGGCGCTGGCAGCTGCCGGTACTGCTGGGGCTGGGCGTAGCCTTGGCGTGGGCCTCGTTGTGGACGCCCCTGGTGCCGCTGGGTGAAGCCTCGCGCCTGCTCGCACTCGCCCTGCTGGTGGCGTGGCTGCAGTGGCGCGGCTGGCCGGCAGATCCGCAGGGCGTAGTGCAACGGGTGCTGAGAGTGCTGGGCGTGGTGGCGGTCTATCTGCTCGCGCGGCCGGCCATCGAATGGCTGGCCTACAGAATTCCGCTGCTGGATGCGCCGATCACCGAGCTGCTGTGGCACACCGTCGGTACGCTGCTGATCCTCGGCGGTGGCGTGGCATTGGCGCGGCGGATTTCGCGCCAGCGCCGCCCCGTTCAGTAGATCCACGCCATGCGTGGATAAGCCGGCGAAGCAACGCCGGGCCAGGCCCAGCGGACGCGGAGGATTCCACTCAGCCACGCATGGCGTGGCTCTACTGGACTTCGAACTCGCCCACCAGCACGGTCTCGGCGCGATTCTGCAGGCGCATGGTGACCATCTGGTCCTGCTGCTGAGGCGTGCCCCAATGCGTGGTCAGCCGCAGCATCAGGGTGGTCGCGCCAGTCACCAGCTGCTGGCGGCTGCCAAAGTAGTTGGCTTCCACCTTGTACCTGCCGGGCTTGGCATCGCGCAGCGAAAACTGCTCGGGCCCGTAGCCACCGGTGAAGTCCTGCGACATCTGCCCGCCCTGGTAGGTCAGCCGGTTGCCGTAGTACGCGCGCTCGCCGTTGGGGTCGGTCACCCACAGGTCCATGTCGCTGTTGTCGGCATCCCAGGCCAGCACCACGCGCAGGTCCAGCGGCATGGCCTGCAGCAGGCGTGGATCGATGCCACGGGTATCGAGCTGCGGCCGGCTGCGTGACACCAGGTTGGTCAGCTCATCCAGCGCGATCAGCGCGATGCCATCGAAGCGGCCATCCCACGGACGCACCACCACCTGGTACAGCGGCTCCAGCGCCTGCTGCGGCTTGCCGGCCGCGGCCAGCGCCAGGCCGAGGTCGCGGAAGCTCTGAGGTTCCTCCTGGCCCATCGCGAGCACCTGTTCGAACACCGGAACCGCCAGCGCGGGCGCGTCGGCCTGCAGCAACCGGTAGCCCAGCACGCGCAGCAGGTGGCGGTTGTCCAGGTCCATCTCGGCCAGGTTGGACAGCACGCGCAGCGCCAGATCGCGCTGGTTCTGCTGCAGCAGCAGATCGGCAACGTCCAGGAAGAACGCGCTGCTGTCGGCATGCGCTGCACGCTCGGCCAGGTAGCGGTCATACAGCTGGGCGGGCGGCCCCTGGCGCAGGCGACGGGCCGCCGGCGAGTCCGGCTGCCATGCGGCCAGCTGGATGCCGAGCTGGCCGTCGTTCGCAGGCCCTGCCGCATCCTTGATCGCCGACCCGGTCACCGCGATGGCATCCAGGAATGTGGCGGCCGCCGGAGCCTGACGGCGTGCGCGGGCGGTCTCCATCCGCGATTCGGCGGCCACCATGGGCGCGGGCGGCGGCGCAGGCGCCGCCGGTGCGGGCGCGGCGAGCAGGGCCATCGGGGCGCTTGCGACCGATGGGTCGTGGAGGATCTCCTTCGCCGCAGACGGCGGCGCCTGCTTCGGCCAGCTGCGGCTCCACCACTGCTGGCGCTCCTTCCACTGCGCGGCCACCTTGTCGAGCCGGCGGCGGTCTTCGGCCGCACGGTCGGCGACCTGGCGGGCGAACATGCGGTCATAGTCGGCGCGCAGCGCACCGGCCGGGCGGATCGCGTAGCGCAGGTAGTCCTGCAGGGTTTCCAGCACGATCAGCGAGGTATCCGGGCCCACCAGCCCGAACTGCTGCGACAGGCGCTGCATCGCTTCACGGTTGCTGCGGCGGTCCACGGCCAGCTGCTGCAGGCGCGCCTGCGCCCACAGACCCGCCAGCAGGTCGCCATCGTCGCTGCGGGTGGTCGGCGGCAGGGCCTGCCATTGGGCCCCATCGACGCGCACGCGCATCGGCACGCCCTCGGCCGCCAGGCGCGCATGCAACCACAGCCATCCCTGCCCTTCGCTGCGGCGATCGATCACCACGTCCTGCATGCCACGCCCGGCGTCGATCTGGATGTCCAGCGGTGCCGACAGCAGTTCGCGCGCCGCAGCCGCCGCGTCATCGCCCAGCGCCACGAAACGGCCGCCGTGGGCCTCGCTCCAGCCACGCAGACGGGTGACATCCGTGCGCGCGCCGGCACTGCTGACCGCGAACAGGCGCTGGCCAGCGGCAAGCGTCGGCAGTGCTTCCGGGCCGTAAGTCAGCAGGCCATCACTGACCAGCAGGTATTCCTTGACGCCGGGCTGCGGCTGCCAGTTGGCCAGCGCGCTGGCGCCGTCCGGCCGAACCTGTTGCAGCGCCTGGCGCAGCGCGCTCCAGTCGCCCTTGCGGATGCGGAACCGCCGCTCGGCCTCGGGGCGGTCGCGCAGCACGGTCAGCACGACGCTGCCCTCACCCATGGCCGCGAAGTAGCGATCCAGCAGCGCGAACTCACGTGTGCGGTCGCGCTGTCCAGCCGAACCGGAGCCATCCCAGAGCAGGCCGACGTCGCTCGGCACCGTGCGCGGCGCACGGTCAGCGGGGACCGGCAACTGGGCCAGCAGGTAGTGTCCGTCCTGCCACTCCGCCACATGCACCTGCGACTGGCGCAACGCGGGCAGGGTCCATTGCAGCTGTGCAGGCAGTTGTGCGCCACGCCCCTGCCAGTGCAGCTGCCCGCCCTGCAGGGCGAACGGTGCTTTGCCGGTGGTCGCAGCGCCTGCCGCCTGCAGATCCAGCTTCACCGAGGCTGCGCCTGCAGCGAACTGCAACGGCAACGACCATTGCCAGCCCTTTTCGGCGTAAGCCAGCGGCTCACGCACCACCAACTGTACGCGGCGGCTGCCGCCGGCCGGCAGCGGATACACGCGCAGGCGGAACTGGTTGCCCGCCGTCTGTTCCAGCAGGCCCGGGTCGACACCGCGGCGCGCGATCTCCTCGAAGACCTGGCGGCCGCGATCCTTCGGCACCGGCACCGCCTCGCGCAGCTCACCATTGATGTCCAGCGCGAAGCCGCTGATCTGCTGGCCATCCCCCAGCGGGAACTGCAGCTCGCCTTCCAGCACGCGGTTGTTGGGATTGTGGAACTCCAGGGTGATGCGGGCCTGCGCGATGCCCGCCTGGACCTCGCCTTCGATGCGCGCCTCGCGCAGTTGGATCGGCTGTTCGGCGGCCGGCGCGATCAGCAGCGGCGTGCTGGCCTGCGGTCGCGCGTGGCGGGGCGACTGCGCATCAACGGGCCAGGCCGCCAGCACCAGCAGGATCAGGGGGGCACAGCGGGCAAAGACCATGGCACGGCTCCAGTGGGATCGTGGACGGTTCAACGCGCCAGCACGGCAGGTGGGGTTGAAAAGGGCACGGAGGGGAATAAGTCGTTCGTGGCACAAACAACTTGATCCCCTCCGTCCCCCTTTTCTTCACGCGGGAAGGCAGTGCTCGATGATCAGCTGGATCGCGGTGCCGCCACGGTAATCATCGCAGGCCAGGCGGTAGGCCAGGTGTACGTGGCGGCTGGGTGCATTGCCGTGCCAGCCGCCGAAGTGGATGGCGTTGACCGTGCCCGGCAGGCCGGGCAGGCGCAGTTCCAGCTTCAGGTGGCGCTCCTTCAGCACGCGCCAGTTGGCCACTTCGAAATGGCCGTCAAACAGCGGCTCGGGGAAGCCCTGCCCCCAGGGGCCGGCCAGGCGCAGGGCGTCGGCATGGCGGTGGTCGAGTTCGTGCACGCCCAGTTCGCCGTCGCTGAGCACATGCTGCTGAAGCGCGGCCGGGTCCAGCACTTCCTGCACGATGGCGACGAAGGCGGCCTCGAACGCGGGCAGATGCTCCAGGCGCATGCTCAGGCCGGCGGCCATCGCGTGGCCGCCGAAGCGCTCGACCAGGCCGGGATGGCGCGCATCAACCAGCGCCAGCGCATCACGGATATGCAGGCCCGGAATGGAACGGGCCGATCCGCGCAAGGTATCCGCACCCGGCTCGGCCGGTGCGAAGGCGATCACCGGGCGATGCAGGCGGTCCTTCATCTTCGATGCGACCAGGCCGACCACGCCGGGGTGCCAGTCGGCATCAAACAGGCAGGCCGCCACCGGCCGCTCGCCCTCGGACTGCAGCACCACGCGCGACAATGCCTGCTCGGCGTCGTCGGTCATCGACTGCTGCACGGCACGGCGCTCGGCGTTGATCTGCTCCAGGGTCTGGGCAATGTCGCGGGCCTGGCGCGGGTCCTCAGTGAGCAGCAGGGCGATGCCCAGGGCCATGTCCTCGAGGCGGCCGGCCGCATTGAGGCGCGGGCCGAGCGCGAAACCGATGTCGGTGGCCGTCAGTCGTGCGGCATCACGACCGCTGGCTTCTATCAGCGCCTTCAGGCCGACGCAGGCATGGCCGGCGCGCAGCCGACGCAGGCCGGCGCTGACCAGGGCGCGGTTGTTGGCATCCAGCACCACCAGATCGGCGACGGTACCGACCGCCACCAGATCCAGCAGCGTGGTCAGGTCCGGGCCCTTGCCATCGGCGAACACACCGGCTTCGCGCATCTGCCGGCGCAGGGCCATCAGCACGTAGAAGATGACGCCGACACCGGCCAGCGACTTGCTGGGGAAGCCGTCGCCTTCCAGATTCGGGTCGACGATGACATCGGCCAGCGGCAGCTGCGGCCCCGGCAGATGGTGGTCGGTGACCAGCACCTGCCAACCGCGCGCCTTGGCGGCGTTGACGCCGGCATGGCAGGCAATGCCATGGTCGACGGTGACCAGCAGGTCCGGCTGCAGTTCGGCCAGCTCCTCCACCAGCGAGGGCGACAGACCGTAGCCGTGCACCATGCGGTTGGGCACGGCATGGAACACATGCTGTGCGCCGAGCATGCGCAGGCCGCGCACGCCGACCGCACAGGCGGTCGCGCCATCGCAGTCGAAATCGCCCACCACCAGGATGCGCTTGTCGTTGGCGATGGCCTCGATCAGCAGCGCGACCGCCGCATCGATGCCGGTCAGCAGCTCAGGCGCATGCAGGTTGCCCAGCCGTGGCAGCGCCAGTTCCGGCGTGGTCGCGCCGCGGCTTGCGTAGAGGCGGGCCAGCAACGGCAGTGTGCCGTCGGGCCACGCACCAGGCCGCACCGGCTCGCGACGCAGGATCATCGGGGTATCGGACACGGGCAGCGCAGCATCGGCGGCAAGGGACATCGGCATCGCCGGGTTGCGGAAGACGTCACCATGATAGCGCGGGGCCGGAGATGGGGTCAGAGCCCTCTGCAGGCAGAGGGATCCGACCCCAGCCCAGGCATTTGGATTTCTCCGCCACATCTTTCATGCTTGCCGGCCCCGAAACGGGTTTCTGCCCATGCGCCGCACTTTGTTCCTGGCCCTCGCCCTCGCCCCGGCCGCCCACGCCGCCACGCCCGAGCCGAAGGCCGGTGTCGAATTCCAGCACAACGACTGGTCGCTGGCCTGCGACAACACCCGCACCTGCCGCGCCGCGGGCTACAGCCCGGAAGAGCCCGCCAACCTGCTCAGCCTGATGCTGGAGCGCCCAGGTGGCCCGAATGCTCCGGTGATCGCGCGCCTGCGCAATGGCGAGGATGGTGAAAGCGCGATGCCGACCGGCGCGCTGCGCCTGCGCCTGAATGGCAAGGACCTGGGTTCCGTGCAGGACACCGGTGACGCCGAGAAGGTGCTGTTGAAGCAGGCGCAGACCGATGCCCTGCTCGCCGCCCTGCCCCGCAAGGCGCGCATCGAGATCATCGACGGCAAGGACAAGGCGTGGCCGATCTCCGACAGCGGCGCCACGGCCGTGCTGCTGAAGATGGATGAGGCGCAGGGTCGGCTGGGCACGCCCGGCGCGCTGGTGCGGCGCGGTGACAAGGCCGAAGCAGGCGTGCCCGCGGCACTGCCGGTGCCGGTGATCGTGCGCGGCAGACTGGTGGCCCCGCGCGGTACGGATGCCGCGCTGGCCAAGGTGCCGGCGTTGCTCAAGGCGTTGATCGCCAGCCTGCCGAATCCCGACGAGTGCACACGCCTGAGCGAGGGCGAGAAGGATGAGATCGAGATCCAGCGACTGGACGCCGGGCACGTGTTGGCCAGCACCAGCTGCTTCATGGGGGCCTACAACTTCAGCAGCGGCTACTGGGTGGTGCAGGACAAAGCGCCTTACCAGGCGAAGTTCGTGACCTCCGATGCAGAGGACTTCGGTCGCGATGACGCCACGCTGCGCGGACGCTTCCGTGGGCGCGGGATCGGCGACTGCTTCTCCGGCCACGACTGGACCTGGGATGGCGCGCGATTCGTCAAAAGCAGCGAATTCACTACCGGGCAGTGCCGTGGCGTGGCAGGCGGGCATTGGCAGCTGCCGACGGTGGTCAGCACGGTGAAATGAAATGAGCCGAGCATGGCTCGGCTCTACAGTAGATCCACGCCGTGCGTGGATGGCCCCAGGATCCGACCCCGCTCAATCGTGCAGCTGGCGGGGCTTTTTCCAGAACTGCCAGCGCTGGCGCTTTTCCAGCTGGAACTGCAGGCCGTCTTCGAAATCCAGCACCAGGCGTTGCAGCTCACCGCGCTGCAGGGCCACCAGCAGCGGGCGGATGGCATCGTTGCCCAGCTGCTGCAGCGAACGCAGCTGGCGCAGGTCGACCAGGGCATCGACGGACTGCTCGCCATCCACCGATACGCCGGCAGCCTGGGCCAGGCCCTGCAGCAGGGCGTCGCGGCTGCGTACCTGCACGTGCGGCGTGGTCACCGAGACCGGCATCACTCCGCCGCCCCAGAACCACAGCGAATTGATCGGCTGCTGGCCCTGTGCGGCACGCTGCTGGTTCCACGAATGGTTGTGCAGCAGCACCTGCGCCTCGGTCATCAAGGCACGCCAGCGACGACCGGCCTCGCCTTCAGGCAGGTGTGAGAACAGGTCATCGCCCAGGACGTCCTCAGGGCTGTCGAAGGTCGGCAGGTCGATGTCGATCGGCAGGCGCAGGTACCAGCGCGCCGGGTCCGGTGCATCCAGCACGAAGCCGGCATCGGCGAACAACGGCTGCAGCACCGGCAGCAGTGCAAGGCTGTCGGCCAGGGTCGGCCGCAGCGTCTCGCCGTGGCCCATCATCCGCGCACCGTGCATGTCCGGCACCATGCAGGCCGGATCGGCGCGCAGCCAGCACGCGCCGGCGGCGTCGCCGACATCGCGCTGGCGGGTCAGTGCGGCGACCGGCCAGTGCGGCGCTGCCACGGTGAAGTGGCGCTGCAGCTGGGCGCGTTCACCCGCATCCCGCTGCACGGCGGTGGCGCGGCCCAGGGCGCGCGCCACCTCGTCTGGCAGTGCAGCCGCTGCAAAGCGGCTGCGTGCCGGCAACAACAGGGTCGCCGTTGCCACCCGGTCAGGCCACGTAGCTGACGCTGACGATCTCGTACTCGCGCTGGCCGGCCGGGGCGTCGATCACGATCGAATCGCCTTCCAGCTTGCCGATCATCGCGCGCGCCACCGGCGAGGAAATGGCGATCAGGCCCAGCTTGATGTCCGCTTCCAGGTCACCGACGATCTGGTACTTCTTCTCTTCGTCGGTTTCCACGTCGGCCAGGGTCACGCTGGCGCCGAACACCACCTTGGAGCCGGCATTGAGCTTGCTCACGTCGATGATCTCGGCGTGCGACAGCTCGCCTTCCAGCTGCTTGATGCGGCCTTCGATGAAGCCCTGTTCCTCGCGCGCGGCGTGGTACTCGGCGTTTTCCTTCAGATCGCCGTGCTCACGCGCTTCAGCGATCGCGGCGATCACCTTCGGGCGCTTGACCGACTTCAGGTGATCCAGTTCATCGCGCAGCTTCTGCGCGCCCTTCATCGTGATGGGGGCTCTCATGCATTCAACTCCTTGTGCAGCTCCTGCAGCGACCAGACGGGGCCGGTGCCACGGAATTCCAGTGAATCCACCAGCGCCTTGGCGCCGGCAATGGTGGTCGAATAGGTGACGCGGTGCTGCAGCGCCTCGCGACGGATCGAGAACGAGTCGTTGATCGCAGCACGGCCTTCGGTCGTGTTGACGATGTAGACGATCTCGCCGTTCTTGATCGAGTCGACGATGTGCGGACGACCTTCGACCACCTTGTTGATGATCTCGCAGTCCATGCCGTGCTGCTGCAGCCACGCGGCGGTACCACGGGTAGCAACCAGGCTGTAGCCACGTGCCAGCAGGGCCTTGGCCACCGGCAGCACGCGCTTCTTGTCCGGGTCACGCACCGAGACGAAGGCCTTGCCGACCGGCGGGGCCTTGATGCCGCCCGCTTCCTGCGCACGCGCGAAGGCGGCGTTGAAGGTGCGGCCGACGCCCATCACTTCCCCGGTGGAACGCATTTCCGGCCCGAGGATCGGGTCGACGCCCTGGAACTTGGCGAACGGGAAGATCGCTTCCTTCACCGAGTAGTAGTCCGGCACGATCTCTTCGGTCGCGCCCTGCTCGGCCAGGGTCTTGCCGGCCATGCAGCGCGCGGCGATCTTGGCCAGCGCCATGCCGGTGGCCTTGGACACGAACGGCACGGTACGCGAGGCGCGCGGGTTCACTTCCAGCAGGTAGATGGTGTCATCGCCATCGTCGTTGGTCTGGATGGCGAACTGGGTGTTCATCAGGCCGACCACGTTCAGGGCCTTGGCCAGCTCCACCACCTGGCGGCGCAGCTCGGTCTGGGTCTTGGCCGACAGCGAGTACGGCGGCAGCGAGCACGACGAGTCACCGGAGTGCACGCCGGCTTCTTCGATGTGCTCCATCACGCCGCCGATCAGGACGTTGCCATCCTTGTCGGCGATGATGTCCACGTCCACTTCCACGGCGTTGTCCAGGAAGCGGTCCAGCAGCACCGGCGAATCGTTGGACACCTTCACCGCGTCGCGCACGTAGCGGGCCAGGTCGGATTCGCCGTAGACGATTTCCATCGCACGGCCGCCCAGCACGTAGCTCGGGCGCACCACCAGCGGGTAGCCGATCTCGCGGGCCAGAAGCAGGGCTTCCTGGTCGTTGCGGGCGATGCGGTTCGGCGGCTGCTTCAGCTTCAGCGAATCGACCAGCTGCTGGAAGCGCTCGCGGTCTTCGGCCAGATCGATCGAATCCGGGCTGGTGCCGATCACCGGCACGCCGTTGGCTTCCAGCGCGCGCGCCAGCTTCAGCGGGGTCTGGCCGCCGTACTGCACGATCACGCCCTTGGGCTGTTCCAGTTCGACGATTTCCAGCACGTCTTCCAGGGTCAGCGGTTCGAAGTACAGGCGATCGGAGGTGTCGTAGTCGGTCGACACGGTTTCCGGGTTGCAGTTGACCATGATGGTTTCAAAACCATCCTCGCGCAGCGCCAGTGCCGCGTGCACGCAGCAGTAGTCGAACTCGATGCCTTGGCCGATGCGGTTCGGGCCACCGCCGAGGATCATGATCTTGTTGCGGTTGGTCGGCGCGGCCTCGCAATCGTCCTCGTAGGTCGAGTACAGGTAGGCGGTACCGGTGGAGAACTCACCGGCACAGGAATCGACGCGCTTGTAGACCGGGCGCACCTTGTGGGCACGACGCAGCGCGCGGATGGCCGCTTCGTTGGTGCCGGTCAGCTGGGCCAGGCGGGCATCGGAGAAGCCGGCACGCTTCAGCTTGCGCAGGCGCGCGGCATCCAGTGCATCGATGCCACCGGCAGCGACTTCAGCTTCGGCCGCGATGATTTCTTCGATCTGGTCCAGGAACCAATGGTCGATGAAGGACAGCGCGTAGACTTCTTCCACGCTCATGCCGGCGCGGAACGCATCGGCCACGTAGAACAGACGCTCCGGGCCCGGGGCCTTCAGCTCGCGACGCAGGGTCTGCAGGTCGTCTTCATTGGCCAGGTCCAGGCCGGTCGGGTCGAAGCCGACCTTGCCGGTTTCCAGTCCACGCAGGGCCTTCTGCATCGACTCCTGGAAGGTACGGCCCATCGCCATCACCTCGCCCACCGACTTCATCTGGGTGGTCAGGCGGGCATCGGCGGCCGGGAACTTCTCGAAGGCGAAGCGCGGAATCTTGGTGACGACGTAGTCGATCGACGGCTCGAACGAGGCCGGGGTCAGACCGCCGGTGATTTCGTTCTTCAGTTCGTCCAGGGTGTAACCCACGGCCAGCTTGGCGGCAACCTTGGCGATCGGGAAGCCGGTGGCCTTGGAGGCCAGCGCCGAGGAACGCGACACGCGCGGGTTCATTTCGATGACGACGACGCGGCCGGTGGTCGGGTTGATGCCGAACTGCACGTTCGAGCCACCGGTGTCGACGCCGATCTTGCGCAGCACGGCGATGGAGGCATCACGCAGGCGCTGGTATTCCTTGTCGGTCAGGGTCTGCGCCGGGGCCACGGTGATCGAGTCACCGGTGTGCACGCCCATCGGATCCAGGTTCTCGATCGAGCAGACGATGATGCAGTTGTCCGCGGTATCGCGGACCACTTCCATCTCGAACTCCTTCCAGCCCAGCACCGACTCTTCGACCAGCACTTCGGTGGTCGGCGACAGCTCCAGGCCGCGGCTGACGATGTCGACCAGCTCTTCGCGGTTGTAGGCGATGCCGCCACCGCTGCCGCCCAGGGTGAAGCTCGGGCGGATGATGGTCGGGTAGCCGACGCGGGTCTGGATCTCCAGCGCTTCGTCCAGGGTGTGGGCGACGGCGGCGGTCGGGCACTCCAGGCCGATCTCACCCATGGCGACGCGGAACAGCTCGCGGTCTTCAGCCATGCGGATTGCTTCGCGCTTGGCGCCGATCAGTTCGACGTTGTACTTCTCCAGCACGCCGTTGTCGGCCAGGTCCAGCGCGCAGTTCAGCGCGGTCTGGCCACCCATGGTCGGCAGCAGTGCATCGGGCTTTTCCTTGGCGATGATCTTCTCGACCGTCTGCCAGTTGATCGGCTCGATGTAGACGGCGTCGGCCATCTCCGGGTCGGTCATGATGGTGGCCGGGTTGCTGTTGACCAGCACCACGCGGTAACCCTCATCACGCAGGGCCTTGCAGGCCTGGGCGCCGGAGTAGTCGAACTCGCAGGCCTGGCCGATGACGATCGGGCCAGCACCGATGATGAGGATGGTCTTGAGGTCAGTGCGCTTGGGCATTTTCTTCTCTAAGTCAGTACAGCGTGACAAGGGGGGTGATCGCACGCTGTCGATCAGGAATCTTGATCCGCAGCGCCGCGCAAGGGGCAGCAGCGATGCGGGGGCTTACGGTCCATCGCGACGCCACCGGCAAGCCGGCGGCGTACTGATCACGCCTTGCTCTGTTCCATCAGGGCCACGAAACGGTCGAACAGCGGACCGACATCGGTCGGGCCGGGCGACGCTTCCGGGTGGCCCTGGAACGAGAACGCCGGCACGTCGGTGCGGGCGATGCCCTGGTTGGTGCCGTCGAACAGCGAACGGTGGGTCACGCGCAGGGTTGCCGGCAGGGTCGATTCGTCGACCGCGAAGCCGTGGTTCTGCGAGGTGATCATCACCCGGCCGTCGTCCAGGTCCTGCACCGGATGGTTGGCACCGTGGTGGCCGTGACCCATCTTCATGGTCTTGGCGCCCGAGGCCAGGCCCAGCAGCTGGTGGCCCAGGCAGATGCCGAAGGTCGGGATCTTCACGTCGATGAAGGTCTTGATCGCTTCGATGGCGTAGTCGCACGGTTCCGGGTCACCCGGACCGTTGGACAGGAACACGCCGTCCGGCTTCAGCGCCAGCACCTCGGCAGCCGGGGTCTGCGCCGGCACCACGGTCACTGCGCAGCCGCGCTCGGCGAGCATGCGCAGGATGTTGGTCTTCACGCCGAAGTCGTAGGCCACGACCTTGAACCTGGCCGGCACGCTGACGAACGCATTGGCGTCCAGGTCCAGCTGGCCTTCGGTCCAGGTGTAGGTCTTCTCGGTAGTGACGACCTTGGCCAGATCCATGCCCTTCAGCCCCGGGAACTTGCGGGCGGCTTCCAATGCCTTTTCCACGTCGATGTCGCCGGCCATCAGCGCACCGTTCTGCGCGCCCTTCTCGCGCAGGATGCGGGTCAGCTTGCGGGTGTCGATGCCGGCGATGGCGACCACGCCACGCTGGATCAGCCAGTCCTGCAGCGACACCTGGCTGCGCCAGTTGCTGGGACGGCGCGGCACGTCGCGCACGATCAGGCCGGCCGACCACACCTTGGACGCTTCATTGTCCTGGTCGGTCATGCCGGTGTTGCCGATATGCGGATAGGTCAGCGTGACCATCTGCCGGGCGTAGGACGGGTCGGTCAACACTTCCTGGTACCCGGTCATGGCGGTGTTGAACACCACCTCACCGACGGACAGGCCGGGCGCGCCTACGGATTCGCCCTCGAATACGGTGCCGTCTTCGAGGACGAGGATTGCGGCTTGGGTCACGGAAATCTCACTTTGGCTACCGAGGGGGCTGCCGAAGTCACGCCTGCGCTTCACGGAAATCCGGTTGCAAAAAAGCGCGGACGTACGGTCTGGGACCGGTCCGGCTTTCGTGATTCGGCGAGTGCGAATTGTAGCGCTGCCGGGGCGCTCGCGCCAGCGGTTATATCGCTTTATGAACAGGCGGTTGCGTATTCATTTCAATCCGGCAGCGTATGCGCGCCATCTGCGGTAGCGCCGGGCCATGCCCGGCGGAACTGACGAGGCGGCCGGGCGTGGCCCGGCGATACCAATCAACGGGGATCGTCCAGCAGGTCCCGCACCCGGTAGCTGCCCGGCGCCCGCCCCTGCAGCTGGCGGGCGGCAAACAGCGCACCGCGGGCGAAGATGTCGCGGTTGGTCGCACGGTGCACCAGTTCGATGCGCTCGCCCAGCCCGGTGAACTGCACCAGGTGCTCGCCGACGATGTCGCCGGCCCGCAGGCTGGCGTAGTGCGGCTCCGCCCCACCCCGCTGCGCGGCCGCGCCCAGGGTCAGCGCGGTGCCCGACGGCGCATCCTTCTTCTGCGTGTGGTGCGACTCGACCACATCGCAGTCCCAGCCGGCCAGCGCCTGTGCAGCGCGCTCGACCAGTTCATCCAGCACCGCCACGCCCAGGCTGAAGTTCGACGCCCAGACCAGCGGAATGGCACCCGCGGCCGCCTCCAGCGACTGCCGCTGCACGCTGGAAATGCCGGTGGTGCCGGACACCAGGCCCGCACCGCGCTCCACGCACAGCGCCAGCATCGGGTCGAACCCCTCAGGCAGGCTGAAGTCGATGGCCACGTCGAACGCCGGCGCGCCTGCCAGCTCGCTGGCGGCGAAGTACGGCACGCCCTCGATGACGCGCTGGGCCGGTGCGCGCCCGGTCACGGCGGCCACGACCTGCAGGGTTTCGGGGTGTTCGGCAGCCAGGCGCAGCAGGGCCTGGCCCATGCGCCCGGAAGCGCCATGGATGAGCAATCGCAGGGGAGTCTGGTTCATGCACGCAGGCTAGCGGCAGCGCACAAAACCGTCCAGTAGATCCACGCCACGCGTGGATGGGGAGTAGATCCACGCCACGCGTGGATGGGGTGAAGGCGAT
Source organism: Stenotrophomonas sp. STEN054 (assembly GCF_056854535.1). NCBI lineage: Bacteria > Pseudomonadati > Pseudomonadota > Gammaproteobacteria > Lysobacterales > Lysobacteraceae > Stenotrophomonas > Stenotrophomonas sp. STEN054. Next base: position 100,510 of record NZ_JBXFWG010000006.1, read on the forward strand.
TCAGTCGAGCAAGCTCGCCTCTACTTCTTCGTCGGCCCGCAGCTGTCGCAGCCACCGCAGGCGCCACCGCCGCCGCTGGCCGGGGGCGCGATCTTCCGCCCCAGGCCCCGCATCCATGCGGCACGGCCCGGCTTCAGCAGGGCCAGTGCCAGCGTGCTGCGCAGCCTGCGCGTGGTACCCGGAAACTGCTTCTTCATCACCACCCACACGCTGGCCAGCACGGCCACCGCGACGATGAGGTACTGGATCAGCAGGCCGGCGTCCATCAGCCGCCTCCCAGCGCCACGGCCACCTGGTAGGTGATCAGTGCCGCCACGTAGGCCGCCGCGAACAGGTACAGCGCCGAGAAGCCCATCGTCTTCCACGAATTGGTTTCGCGCTTGATGGTGGCCAGCGTCGAAATGCACATCGGTGCATAGATGAACCACACCATCAGCGCCAGGCCGGTGGCCAGCGACCAGCCATCGGCCACCACCGGCGACAGCGCCGAGATGGCCGCATCGTCATCGGCCGCGGACAGCGCGTAGACCGTGGCCAGCGAGGAGACCGCCACTTCGCGCGCGGCCAGCCCCGGAATGAGCGCGATGCAGATCTGCCAGTTGAAGCCCAGCGGCGCGAAGATCGCGGTCATCGCATGGCCGATCTGGCCGGCGTAGCTGTAATCGATGGCCGGCACGGTGGCGTCGGCCGGGGCGCCCGGGAAGGTCAGCAACACCCACAGCAGGATGGTCAGGGCCAGGATGATGCCGCCCACCCGGCGCAGGAAGATCATGCCGCGCTCATACAGGCCCACGGCCAGGTCGCGCACGTGCGGCAGGCGGTAGGACGGCAGCTCCAGCATCAGCGGGTGCTCGCTCTTGTCGCGGCGCCACTTCTTCATCACCCACGACATCACCAGCGCGCTGAGGATGCCGGCCACGTACAGGCCGAACAGCACCAGGCCCTGCTGGTTGAAGATGCCCACCTTGCCGGCCGGAATGAACGCACCGATCAGCAGCGCGTACACCGGCAGTCGTGCCGAGCAGGTCATCAGCGGCGCGACCAGAATGGTCGCCAGGCGATCACGCGGGTCCTGGATGCTGCGGGTGGCCATGATGCCCGGCACTGCACAGGCGAAGCTGGACAGCAGCGGGATGAAGGAACGGCCCGACAGGCCGGCGCCCGCCATCATGCGATCAAGCAGGAAGGCCGCGCGCGGCAGATAGCCGGACTCCTCCAGCGCCAGGATGAAGGCGAACAGGATCAGGATCTGCGGCAGGAACACCACCACCCCGCCGAGGCCGGCGATGATGCCGTCGGTCAGCAGGCTGGTCAGCGGACCCTCGGGCAGCACGCCGCCGACGAATTCGCCCAACCAGCCGAAACCCGCTTCGATGCCATCCATCAACGGCGTGGCCCAGGCGAACACCGCCTGGAAGATCAGGAACATGACCACCACCAGGGTGACCAGGCCGAACACCGGGTGCAGCAGCCAGCGGTCCAGGGTGTCGTCGATCTTCGCGGTGCGCGCGGGCATGCTGACGGCCGCCGCAAGGATGCTGCGCACCTTGGCGTGGTAATCGATGCCGCCCTCGACGCCGGCCAGCGGCGCATGCAGGCGCGGCACCATCGCATCGAGGCGGTCGACCAGGGCCTTGGCGCCCTGCTTGCGCACGGCCACGGTCTCCACCACCGGCACGCCGATCTCGCGTTCCAGCGCGGCCACGTCGATGCGGATGCCACGGCGCTGGGCCGCGTCCACCATGTTCAGCGCGATCACCATCGGCTTGCCCAGCTCACGCAGTTCCAGCGCGAAGCGCAGGTGCAGGCGCAGGTTGGTGGCGTCGATGACGCACAGCAGGACGTCCGGCGCGGCCTCGCCCGGATAGAATCCCCGGCACAGGTCGCGGGTGATCGCCTCATCCAGGCTGGCCGGCTGCAGGCTGTAGGCGCCCGGCAGGTCGAGTACGGCGAACTCGCGACCGGACGGCGCACGCAGGCGCCCTTCCTTGCGCTCGACGGTGACGCCGGTGTAGTTGGCGACCTTCTGCCGGCTGCCGGTCAGCTGGTTGAACAGCGCGGTCTTGCCGCTGTTGGGATTGCCGACCAGCGCAATGCGCAGGGGACCGGCGTTGACGGCAGCATTCATGCACGGGACTCCACACGGGCGGGGTCGATGACGATCCGCTTGGCTTCACTGATACGCAGCGCGAAACGGGTGAACCCGACCTGCACCAGCAGCGGTTCACCGCCGACCGGCCCCTTGGCCACCAGGCGCACTTCCTCGCCCCTGACGAAGCCCAGCTCGCGCAGGCGCCGGGCGATGGGGTCGTTGGCGTGCAGGTCCTGCACGGAATCGACCACGGCCGGGGTGTGCAGGGGCAGTTCTGACAGCGTCATCTACCGCGATCTCAGCTGGATGTAAATGGTTCTCGATTCTAACATTCCCGCGTCGCGTCATGGCCCATGGCCAGTGGCCCGCTATGATCCATACAGGTATTGAGTAACCCCGGAATCCCATGAACGATGCTTTGCTGATCGAGCGCGATGGCGCCGTCCTGACCCTCTGGCTGAACCGGCCGGAGCTGCACAATGCCTTCGACGCGGGCCTGATCGCCCGCCTGACCGCTGCCCTGGAAGCCGCCGGTCGCGACCCGGCGGTGCGGGTGGTTGTGCTGGCCGGCCACGGCGCGTCCTTCTCCGCCGGTGCCGACCTGCAGTGGATGCGCGGCATGGCCGCCGCCAGCGAGGCTGAGAACCGCGAGGATTCACTGGCCCTGGCATGCCTGATGCGCACCCTGGACGAGCTGCCCAAGCCGACCCTGGCACGGGTCCATGGTGCAGCCTTCGGTGGCGGCGTCGGCCTGGTCGCCTGCTGCGACATCGCCATCGCCACCAGCGCGGCCCGTTTCGGCCTGACCGAGAGCCGCCTGGGCCTACTGCCGGCGGTGATCTCGCCTTACGTGATCGAGGCCATCGGTCCGCGCCAGGCCCGCCGATGGTTCGCCACCGGCGAACACTTCGATGCGGAAACCGCCCTGCGCATCGGCCTGGTCCACCAGCTGGTCGAGCCCGAACGCTTGGGCGACGCCGTCCATCGCCAGCTGGCCCTGCTGGATAAGGCCGGCCCGATCGCCTCGTCTTCGGCCAAGGAACTGGTCCGCCAGGTCCGCGACAGCCACGACCGTGACACGCTGGATCGCGACAATGCCGCCCTGATCGCGCGCCTGCGGGTGTCGGCCGAGGGCCAGGAAGGGCTGGGCGCCTTTCTCGACAAGCGCGCGCCGCACTGGGTGACGGAGGCCTGACATGCTCGACCACATCGGCCTGTGCAGCGCCGACCTGCCACGCAGCAAGGCGTTCTTCCTGCAGGCACTGGCGCCGCTGGGCATCGGCCTGGTGATGGAAGTGACCGCCGAGCAGACCGGCGACCACGACCACGTGGGCTTCGGCAGCAACGGCAAGCCAATCTTCTGGATCGGCAACGGCGGCAGCCCCAGCCAAGGCGTGCACGTGGCCTTCGCCTGCGGCAGCCGCGCCGAGGTCGATGCCTTCCACGCCGCCGCACTGGCAGCCGGGGACCGCGACAACGGCGCCCCGGGCCTGCGCCCGTGGTACCACCCCGACTACTACGGCGCCTTCGTGATCTGCCCCGATGGCAACAACATCGAAGCGGTCTGCCACCGCCCGGACTGATTCGCGCGCAGGAATGTGGCCGCTTTCGCGGCCGACCTGCGTATCCCTGTTGGCAGCCCGGTGGAGACTGGGCCGCCCCCGTTCTCCAGGAACCCCCGTGATCGCACCCGCTTCCGCACCTGCCGCCCGCCCCACCCTGCCCGCCATGGAGGTGCGCCGATGAGCGATTTCGTCCGCATCGTGGAAGTGGGCCCGCGTGACGGCCTGCAGAACGAAAAGCAGGCGGTGGCCACCGCCGACAAGATCGCCCTGATCGACCGCTTGTCCGCCACCGGCCTGCGCACCATCGAAGCGACCAGCTTCGTCAGCCCGCGCTGGGTCCCGCAGCTGGCCGATGCGGCCGAGGTCTATGCCGGCATCGACCGCCGCCCCGGCATCGCCTACCCGGTGCTGGTCCCCAACGAGCAGGGCTATGACCGTGCGCGCGCCGTGGGCGTGCAGGAAGTGGCGGTATTCACCGCTGCCTCCGAGGCCTTCAACCGCACCAACACCAATGCCGGCATCGACGAGTCGCTGGCCCGGTTCGCGCCGATCCTGCGCCGTGCCGCCGAGGACGGGGTGCGCGTGCGCGGCTACGTCTCCACTGTGCTCGGCTGCCCCTACCAGGGAGAAGTGCCGCTGGCCGACGTGGTGCGCGTGGCGCGTTCCCTGCACGAGATGGGCTGCTACGAAATCTCGCTGGGCGATACCATCGGCGTCGGCACCCCGCAGAAGGCGCGGGCCATGCTGAAGGCGGTCGCCGCCGAGATCCCGATGAGCGCTCTGGCCGTGCACTTCCACGATACCTACGGCCAGGCCGTCGCCAACATCGCCAGCTGCCTGGAGGAAGGCGTGCGCGTGGTCGACAGCGCGGTGTCCGGCGCCGGCGGCTGCCCCTATGCCAAGGGCGCCAGCGGCAACGTGGCCAGCGAGGACGTGGTCTACCTGCTGCAGGGCCTGGGCCTGGAATGCGGCGTGGACCTGCCGGCCCTGGCGGAAACCGGGTGCTGGCTGGCCGGCCTGCTCGGTCGCGCCACCGCAAGCCGGGTCGGGCAGGCCCTGGCGGCGACATGAACGACAGCGGCCCGCGCGACGTTCCGGCCTACGGCGAAGCATCCGCCGTGACCGACGACGCGCTGGCCGCACTGCAGGCCGCGTTGGCGGACGCCCCGCCCGCCGCGCAGGCACGCCTGCTGCGCCAGGCGATGGAGGCACTGATCGACGCCCGCCTGCGCATGGGCGAGGCACAGGAGCGTTACGCCGCCCTGTTCGATGCGGTGCCCGACCCGGTCAGCATCCTCAGCGCCGATGGCGTGGTGCTGGACGTCAACCGGGCCGGCGTCCATGCCTATGACCGCCCCCGCGAGGCCATCGTCGGCCAGCCGATCGAACTGCTCAATCCCGACCTGCCCAGCGACCACCTGCAGCCGGTCTGGGAAGCGCTGAACCGCGGCGACACCTATGTCATCGAAGTGACCAACATGCGCGGCGATGGCAGCCGCTTCCCGGTAGAGGTGCATTCGGCCAGCTTCCAGGACCGTGGCCAGCCCTGCATCGTGGCTGTGGCGCGCGACCTGAGCGGCCGCTGGCGTGCCGAATCGCGCTACCGCCTGCTGATGGAATCGATCGACAAGGGCGTGATCCTGTTCGACCGCACCCTGCGGGTGATCTCGGCCAACCCGGCCGCGCATCGCATCCTCGGCATCGCCACCAACGGCAATCCCTTCGACACCCTGCTCGACCCCGAGGCCTGGCTGATCGTCGACGAGCATGGCAACACCCTCACCCAGGCACAGTGGCCGGCCATCCGCTGCTTCCAGGCCGGGCGGGTCATCCGCAGCACGATCATCGGCCTGTACCACCGCCCGCGCGGGCGCATGCTGTGGCTGTCGACCACCAACGTGCCGGTGTTCGGCACCGGCTGCGACCAGGCCGACCATGTCTATTCGATGTTCAGCGACATCACCGAGCTGAAGCGCAACAACCTGCTGTTCGCGCGGGCGCAGTCGCTGGCGCACATCGGCGGCTGGGAATGGGACCGCAGCCTGCAGCGCCTGTACCTGACCGACGAGGCGCGTCGCATCGTCGGCCAGCCCGACGACCTGCAGGACATGACCGACCTGCTGGACTGCCTGCGCAGCGATGACCGCGCCTCCCTGCAGCAGGCCCTGGCCGACACCATCGAACACCGCAGCAGCTTCGGCCTGGAACTGCAGGGCCAGCGCCGCGACGGCCACTCGTTCTGGATCCGGATGATCGGCGAGGTCTCCACCGGTGACGTCGATGCCGCGCGCATCACCGGCACGGTGCAGGACATCACCGAACGCAAGCAGGCCGAAGAGACCCTGCGCGTGCAGGCGCGCACCGACCCGCTGACCGGCATCATGAACCGCGATGCGGTGCTCACCGACCTCGGCGTGCGCATGGGCAGCCCGGGCCACGACCGGGTGGCGGTGCTGTACATCGACCTGGACCGCTTCAAGGTGGTCAACGACCTGCTCGGCCACAACGCCGGCGACGAGCTGCTGATCGAAGCGACCCGGCGCATCGCCACGGCCATCGGCACCGAAGGCCTCCTCGCCCGCTTCGGTGGCGACGAGTTCCTGGTGATCTGCGACCTGCGCGACCAGCCCGACCAGGCCGAGCAACTGGCCGAACACATCACCGCCGCGTTCTCCGCGCCCTTCAGGCTGGGCAGCGACGAGTTCCAGGTAACCGCCAGCATCGGTATCGCCAAGGCCCCGGGCGACGGCGACCGCCCGCAGCAGCTGATCCAGAACGCCGACACCGCCATGTACGAGTGCAAGCGCCGCACCCGCAACGGCTGGCACGTGTTCTCGCAGGAACTGGCCGAGCGCCAGAACGACCGCCTGCAGATCGAGAGCCGGCTGCACAAGGCGCTGGACGGCGATGAGTTCCGCCTGGTCTACCAGCCGCAGATCAACCTGCGCACCGGCGCCATCACCGGCTGCGAGGCGCTGATGCGCTGGCACAACGGCCAGCTGGGGCAGATGCGCCCGGACCTGTTCATCGGCCACGCCGAGCACACCGGCGACATCGTGCGGATCGGCCAGTGGGCGCTGCGCGAGGCCTGCCGGCAGGTGCGGCAATGGCAGGATGATGGCCTGGAGACAATGCGGGTGGCGGTCAACGTGTCCTGGCGGCAGTTCGTCGGCGAGGACCTGGCCCGCTGGGTACGCCAGGTGCTGGACGAGTTCGAGTTGCCCGGCACGGTGCTGGAACTGGAGTTCACCGAGCGGGTGCTGATCGAGGACGCACCGGACACCCTGCGCACCTTCGCCCGCCTGCGCGAAATGGGCGTGATGCTGACCATCGACGACTTCGGCGAGGGCTACAGCGCGCTGAACTACCTGCGCCGGCTGCCGATCCACGGCCTGAAGCTGAGCCAGCTGTTCGTCGAGGGCATCCCCCGCAACCGCTCGGACGTGGCGGTGTGCGAGGCGGTCTGCGCGATCGCCCGCAGCCTGGGCCTGGGGGTGGTGGCCGAGGGCGTGGAGACCGAAGCGCAGCGCCAGTGCCTGTTGGGTTTGGGGGTGAGCGTCGGCCAAGGCTTCCTGTTCGCCCCGGGCCTGCCCGCCGGCGAGTTCGAGCGGCGGCTGCGCGGGCGCGACCTGCCCGGCATGGCCCGGGGCGTGGCCGAGTAGAGCCAGGCCATGCCTGGCTGCGGTGCACCGGGGAGTCGACAAATAGAGCCAGGCCATGCCTGGCTGCGGTGCATCGGGGCGCATAACGCTTTGCAGCAGCGCACAACAGCGCGCGCCGTGGCTTCCGTTAGAATCGGCGGTTCTCGAACCTGCAGGACCGTTCAATGCAGCTGTCTTCCGTACGTGCCGTGATCACCGGCGGCGTCTCCGGCCTCGGCCTGGCCGTGGCCCAACACCTGGTCGCCAACGGCGGCAAGGTCGCCCTGTTCGATCTCAACGACGACAAGGGCGCGGCCGCCGTGGTCGATCTGGGTGCCGGCTCGGCCCGCTACTTCAACGTCAACGTCAGCGATGAGGCGGCCGTGGCCGCGGCCATCGACCAGGCCCACGACTTCCTCGGCGGCCTGAACGTGGCGATGAACTGCGCCGGCATTCTCGGTGCCGGCCGCGTGCTGGGCAAAGAGGGTCCGATGCCGCTGGCCGGCTTCCAGGGCACGGTGATGGTCAACCTGGTCGGCAGCTTCAACGTGGCCAAGGCCGCGGCCAACCGCATGCAGCACAACGAGGCCGGCGACGACGGCGAGCGCGGCGTGATCATCAACACCGCCAGCATCGCCGCCTACGAAGGCCAGATCGGCCAGGCCGCCTATGCCGCCAGCAAGGGCGGCGTGGTGTCGATGACCCTGCCGATGGCCCGCGAGCTCTCGCGCTTCGGCATCCGCGTCAACACCATCGCACCGGGCGTGTTCTGGACGCCGATGGTGGACGGCATGCCCGAGGCCGTGCAGCAGTCGCTGGCCGCCTCCATCCCGTTCCCGTCGCGCCTGGGCAAGCCGGATGATTTCGCCAGCCTGGTCGGCTTCATCCTCGGCAACACCTATCTCAACGGCGAGACCATCCGCCTGGACGGCGCTACCCGCCTCGCTCCGAAGTGAATCCCCCGGGCGCCGGGACGGCGCCCACCCCCAACGACCAACAACATCATGAAAGCCAACGACATCAAGAAGGGCAACGTCGTCGAGTACAACAACGGCGTGTACCAGATCCGCGACATCGAGCGCAGCTCGCCGCAGGGCCGCGGCGGCAACGTCCGCTTCCGCTTCATCATGTACAGCGTGCCGGGCGGCAACAAGCTCGATGCCAGCTTCGATGCCGACGACAACCTGATCGAAGTCGAACTGCTGCGCCGCCAGTCCACCTATTCGTACAAGGACGGCGATGCGTTCGTGTTCCTCGATGACGAGGATTACACCCCCTACACCCTCGACGCCGACGTGATCGGTGACGACGCCGGCTACATCACCGACGGCCTGACCGGCATCTACGTGCAGGTCATCGACGAGCAGCCGGTGGCGATCCAGCTGCCCGCCTCGGTCGTGCTGGAAGTGATCGAGACCCCGCCGGAACTGAAGGGCGGCACCGCCACCAAGCGCCCGAAGCCGGCCAAGCTGAACACCGGCATCGAAATCATGGTGCCGGAGTACATCGCCAACGGTGAACGTGTGCTGGTGAACACCGCCACCGGCGAATTCGCCGGCCGCGCGGACTAAGTACCCCGCGCCGGGCGTGGTCCGGCGCTACCGTCCTTGTGTAGAGCCGAGCCCATGCTCGGCTGCTTCTGCTGATGCATCGCGGGCGAGGCGCAGCCGAGCATTGGCTCGGCTCTACAAGATTGCGCTTATTTACCGCCGAAGTTGCCGCAGCCGTGGTACTGGTGCGCGCCGATGGTCAGCATCGCCTTGGCCTCGAATGATTCGCCGCTCATGCCGTCCTGGCAGGTGGTGCGCTGGAAGCTCAGCTTGATGGGCGTGCCATCGGCGGCCTTGCCGGCCCAGCCATCGGCGCCCGCGGTGGGTGCGGCAACCTGGAAACGGCGCTCGCCGTAGTCCACCTCGACCTGCAGGCCTGGCGCCTCGCCGTCGACCACGGCCAGCCAGCCGGGTTCGTTGCCGCTGGCACGGAAGGCCGCGGTGCCTGCGCTGCCGTTGCCTTCGGTTTCGCTTGCGGCGGCACTGTCCGCCGCCGGCCCAGGCACGGGCGCTGGCAGGTCGGCGCCTGCCGCTGCGGCGGGCGCTGGTGTCGGCTGGCACGCGGTGAGGATGATGCCCAGGGAGGCAGCCAACAGGCTGGGAGCTGTACGCATGGCTCGACTCCTTGTCGATACTGCTGAGGACACCTGACCGTACCACCTTGGCAACGGCAGGGCCTGAAAGCCGCCTGACCGCAGCCCCGCGCAGGCGGCAATCAGCGAACGGCCACGCCCGCTGCCTGCTCCCGCATTCGATGACCGAGTGCGGCCAGGTTGGCATCGATGTCATCCAGCTCCTGCCGTTGTCCGGCAGGCAGCTCTGCCCGCAGTTGCTGGCGCAGCAACTGCCAGGCGGGTACGGCCGCGGCACTGGCGGCGGTCACGGCTTCGGCGACCACGGCCTGCTCCTCGGCCAGCGGCAACCCGTACCCGGCCTCGGCCAGCAGCCGGCCTGGCCGCAGCCACTGCCCGCTCTGTTCCAGCAGGCCACGCAGCTGCGCGGTTGCCGGGCCGTCCGGCGCCGCCAGCAGGCGACGCTTCAAGGTATCGCGCGCGCGCAGCTCGGCGCGGCGCTGCGCGGCCTGCTCCAGCAGCAGCAACCCGGCGCTGGCGCGCACATCGCCCTGCTGCAGCCACGGCGCGCGCTGCCGCGCGGGCAGCTTCAGCCAGCCCCGAACGTCTGCCGCTGGCAATGCACTCTGTGCCGCCGCGACCGCAAACAGCTGCTGGTAATGATCGCGTGCCGATGCGAAGTAGTAGCCCTGCGCCTGCGCAGTGGCAGGATCATCCAGCACGCGCGCATCCAGCACCTCCAGCCGCGCCAGACGGCGGCGCAGGCCACGCGGGCTCAGCTGGGCCAGGCCCGCCTCGCCCAACCGCGGCACGCCGGCCTGCAGCAGCTTGGCCGTTTCCACCGCACAGTTGTTGCTGACGAAGTAATAGCGCCCGTCATAGCTCCAGTGCACCTGCGCAGTGCGCTCGAGCAGGCTGGTGACCTCGCTGCGGTCGAGTTTCAACGGCAACGACTGCAGGCCCCGCAGCTCGACCTTGGTGTACTCGTCCACCACCTGCTGCAGCGGCAGCACGTACAGGCGCGATGGATAGCCGCCGGTCAGGCCGCGCCAGTTGGAAATCTGCACGTCGCCGACGAAGGCGCGGAAGGACAGGACACGGTGGTACTGCAGATCCAGCCGGCAGGCGGGCCCCGGCACGCGGCCCGGGCGGCAGATCACCAGCCGCAGCATGCTGTGGCCCCAGCGGCTCATCGGCTGCGCACTGCCTTCGGCCAGCAGGTAGTCCACGGCATAGACGCGCGAAGGGTCCAGCTGCAGCAGCGACGCGGCGCCCTCCTCTTCCTCGGCCTGCAGCAGCGGCACGGTACGCTCGCACTGCGTCGTCGGCAGCGACGGCGGCGTCCCGAAGTGCTGCTGGTACCACCGCGCCATGGCCGGCCGGCGACAGGCGAATTCGGCATCGAGGACGAAGCGCTCGGCATTCACCGCCAGGTATTCGGCGGGGTCCTGCAGCTCGTAGGGATCCGGGCTGCGGTCGCTGAAATGATTGGCGCCACGCCCCAGGTGCCACGGCCTGCGCTGCCAGCCGGCCAGGTCGCGCCAGCGCGCGCTGCGCGACCAGTTCGCGCCGCTGCTGTCGGCAACGTGGGTCAGTTCATGGATCATTGCGCTGCGGCGCGCACGGCGCGCACCTGCCTGGCTGTCATCCAGCAGGTCCAGGCGCAGGGCGATGCGCCCGGCGAATGCGCGGCCGTGTACCTGAGCCGGCAGATCATCGCGCCACGACACCCGCACCTGCGCGGGCAAGGCACGCAGCAGGCCATCCGGCAGCAGCGCCTGCACGTCGTCCAGCGTCTGCCGGGCAAGGTGCTGCTGCGGCTCGCTCAGTCCGGTCGGGTCGAGCTGCAGGCGATCGGCGGCGTGCACGGCATGCGCGATCAGCAGTAGCGCCACGCCATGCGTGGCTGTCGTGATCGCGCGCGTACGCCCGGCGCGCTTCTGTAGAGCCGAGCCATGCTCGGCTGCCGTTGCCGCGGGTCCGCGTTGCAGGTCCAGCCGAGCATGGCTCAGCTCTACAGGGAGCGATGCCGGGCCTGTCACGCGACGTGGATCAGCGCGCCAGCAGCGCGCGGGCCAGCTGCAGGTCGCTCTGCTGCTGGGCAGCGGCATCCTGCTCGCGCAGGTGCACCAGCGCCGCCTGCAGGCGCGCGCCACGGATCTGGCCATCGCTGGCAACGAAGGCAGCCGCGTCGTCGCGCGCAGCCCGCACGACCTTGTCATTACCCGAACTGCTGCCCGAGGTACCTGCGGACGAAGCGGAGGCCGAACCGGCCGACGTACCGGCCGACGAGCCGGCAAAGCTGGAAGCGAAGCCGGCCAGCGGCAGGGACAGCAGGGCGAGCAGCAGAAGCGGACGGGTCATCGTGGTCAGGCCATCAGTGGGTATGCGGGGAGCGTAATGGTTGCGTGAAGTCTTTGCCTGCATCAGACGTCGAACAGCTTGCCTGGATTCAGCCGCGCGTCGGGATCGAACGCACGCTTGACCGCCTTCATCAGCGTGATTTCCGCCGATCCGCGCGTGCTGTCCAGGTAGCCCTTCTTGACCAGGCCGATGCCGTGCTCGGCCGAGATGCTGCCATCGAAGCGCGCCAGCACCTGCGCCAGCAGCTTGGTCACGTGCTCGCACTGCGTTACGAAATCGGCGTCAGTGGTGTCGTCGGGCTTCAGGACGTTGATGTGCAGGTTGCCGTCACCGATGTGGCCGAACCAGACCACGTCGAAGTGCGGATACGCCTCGCCGATCAGCGCCTGGGTCTCGGCCAGGAACGCCGGCATCGCCGAGATCCGCACCGACACGTCGTTCTTGTAGGGCTTGTAGCGCGCCACCGCCTCGGTGATGCCCTCGCGCAGGCGCCACAGCTGGGCCGCCTGGGCGTCGCTGGCGCTGATCACGCCATCACTGACCCAGCCATTGCCCATGCAATCCTCGAAGGCCGCCATGGCCGCTGCCTCCTGCGCCTCGTCATTGGCGGCGAACTCGGTGACCACGTAATACGGGTGCACCTCGTCGAACGGCGCCTGCGCACCGTGCGCCAGCACGTGTTCGAGCGCGCGCTCGGTGAAGAATTCGAAGGCCTGCAGCTGCAGGCGTGCACGGAACGCGGCAAACACCTGCATGAGCACGTCGAAGCTGGGCACCGCCAGCAGCATCACGTTGCTGGCCGGCGGCGGGTCGGTCAGCTTCACCGTGGCCTCGACGATCACGCCCAGCGTGCCCTCGGAGCCGATCATCAGCTGGCGGAAGTCGTAGCCGCTGGAGTTCTTGATCAGGCCCTTGTTGAGTTCCAGCAGCTCGCCACTGGCGGTGACCACCTTCAGCCCGGCGATCCATTCGCGGGTATTGCCGTAGCGGATCACGCGGATGCCGCCGGCATTGGTGGCGATGTTGCCGCCGATCGAGCAAGAGCCACGCGCCGCGAAATCCACCGGATAGATCAGGCCGTGTTCCAGCGCGGCGTTGTGCAGCGCCTCCAGCGGCATGCCCGCCTGCACCACCAGGGTGCGGTCGGCGGCGTCGTAGGACAGCGCCTTGTTCATCCGTTCCAGGCTGAGCACCAGCTCGCCGTTGGCCGCCACCGCGCCGCCGGACAGGCCGGTGCGGCCGCCTGAGGGCACCACCGCCACGGCCTCGGCCGCGCTCCAGCGCATCACCGCCTGCACCTCCTCGACCGTTGCCGGCAGGGCAATGGCCAGCGGCGCCGGCGTCCAGCGCCGGGTCCAGTCGCGGCCGTAATGCTCCAGGTCGGCAGGGTCGGTCTTCAGCTTCAGGCCGGGACAGGCCTGCTGCAGCGAGGCGATGCGGGAATCGGTCATGACAGTCCAGCGCGTTGCGTGAAGAACGGGCAAGCGTGCCAGCGGCGCGGGCCAGCGTCCAGCCCCGGCAACCGCCTGCAGATGGCTGCGAATGCAACTATTTCTGCACTGCACCATGGCCCCGGCGATCTGGCATAGTGGTCAGCCCCTGTCCCACTGGCCGTGCCGCACCATGTCGCCGAAGAAGACTTCGTTCCCCAAGCAGGATATCCGCGTGCTGTTGCTGGAGGGGGTCAGCCAGACCGCCGTGGAGGTATTCACCTCCGCCGGCTACAGCCAGATCGAAGCGCACAGCAAGGCGCTGCCGGAAGACGAACTGAAGGCGCGCATCGCCGAGGCGCACATCGTCGGCATCCGCTCGCGCACCCAGCTCAGCGCCGAGGTGCTGGCCGAGGCCAAGCGCCTGATCGCGGTGGGCTGCTTCTGCATCGGCACCAACCAGGTCGACCTGGATGCGGCCGAGCTGGCCGGCATCCCGGTGTTCAACGCCCCCTATTCCAACACCCGCAGCGTGGCCGAGCTGGTCATCGCCGAAGCGATCATGCTGACCCGCGGCATTCCGCAGAAGAACGCCGAATGCCATCGTGGCGGCTGGTCGAAGTCGGCCAGTGGCAGCCATGAAGTGCGCGGCAAGACCCTGGGCATCATCGGCTACGGCCACATCGGCACCCAGGTCGGCGTTCTGGCTGAATCGCTGGGCATGCAGGTGATCTTCCACGACGTGGAAACCAAGCTGTCACTGGGCAATGCCCGTGCCGCGGCCAGTCTGGACGACCTGCTGGCGCGCGCCGACATCGTCACCCTGCACGTACCGGAAACCCCGTCCACGCAGTGGATGATCGGCGCCACCGAGCTGGCGAAAATGCGCCCCGGTGCCCACGTGATCAATGCCGCACGCGGCACCGTGGTCGACATCGATGCGCTGGACGCGGCCCTGGCCAGCGGCCACATCGGTGGCGCCGCGCTGGACGTGTTCCCGGTCGAACCCAAGGGCAATGGCGATTTCTTCGAATCGCCGCTGATCCGCCACGACAACGTGATCCTGACCCCCCACGTGGGCGGCAGCACGCTGGAAGCGCAGGACAACATCGGCATCGAGGTGGCGGCCAAGCTGGTGCGCTACAGCGACAACGGCAGCACCCTGTCGGCGGTCAACTTCCCGGAAGTGACCCTGCCCGAACACGCCGACAGCCTGCGCCTGCTGCACATCCACCAGAACGTGCCGGGCGTGCTGTCCAAGGTCAACGAGATATTCTCGCGGCTCAACGTCAACATCGACGGCCAGTTCCTGCGCACCGATCCGAAGGTGGGCTATGTGGTGATCGACATCACCGCCAGCGAGCAACAGGCCGGCGCCGTGCGTGACGAGCTGGCCGCGATCCCCGGCACCCTGCGCACCCGTATCCTGTATTGATGAAGGCGTCGCCGGGCGTGGCCCGGCCCGCACGACGGTAGCGCCGGGCCATGCCCGGCGGAATGCTTCAGCGGGCCAGCCAGCGGTTGGCCATGCGCTGCATCGATTCGTCCGAGGCCGGATCCGCGGCGACCTCGGCCACCGGGCGCCAGGCCAGGTCGAGCGATTCCCCGCTGAGCACGAAGCCCTCGCCACCCATGGCACGGATCACGAAACGCACATCGTAGTGCCAGTGGCCGGGCACATCCTTGCGCTCGGGAATCCAGTGCTTGTCCAGGTCGAAGATGGCCGGGTCGTCCAGCACCAGGCCGCTCAGCCCGGATTCCTCTTCCCCTTCCTTCAGCGCCACCCGGGCCAGGTCGCGGTCGCCGTCGGCGTGGCCACCCAGCTGCAGCCAGCGCTGCAGCTTGCGGTGGTGGGTCAGCAGCAGCCGCTGGCCATCGGCACTGACCAGCCAGCAGCTGGCCGTGAAGTGTCCAGCCAGACGTTCCCGGCAGAAAGGATCTTCCGAATCGTCGATCAATGTGCTGAATCCGGCAGCCAGCGCGTCGTGGGATGGCTCACGGCGGGCGTAGTCCTGCAGCAGCCCACGCAGGCGATCGTCAAGCGCGGCAAGGGATTCGGCGGGTTGGTTCATGAATGCGGGGATATCGGAAAAATACTGCTCATTATCGCCGTTCATTGTTGCGATTGCGCTTGTGCGGTGGCTTCAGCTTTGGCTAAGGTACAGCGGGCCGTTCGCACGGTCTTCATCATTCCAGGCCGTCGGCAACGCATCGGCGGCCCCAATCCGATCACCAGGAAAGTTCTGCATGCTGAAAGCACTGTTGAGGGTCAAGCCGGTCCAACCGGCCGGGCACGTCGATGCTGGCGAACCCATCGAAGGCAGCCTGGACGGCGAAGCCACGTTGAAACGGACCCTCACGGCGAAACACCTCATCATGCTCGGCATTGGTGCGGTGATCGGCGCAGGCATCTTCGTGCTGACCGGCCAGGCCGCGGCCAACCATGCCGGCCCGGCAGTCATGCTCTCGTTCGTCATCGCCGGCTTTGCCTGCGCGCTGGCGGGCCTGTGCTACGCCGAGTTCGCGGCGATGATGCCGGTCTCCGGCAGCGCCTACTCCTACTCCTATGCCACCCTCGGCGAAGGCATGGCCTGGTTCATCGGCTGGTGCCTGGTGCTGGAGTACCTGTTCGCCTCGGCCTCGGTCGCGGTGGGCTGGTCGGCCTACCTGATCAGCTTCGTCACCAGCACGCTGAACATGCCCTTCCCGGACGCGCTCAGCGCAGCACCGATCGCTTGGACCGGCAGCGAGTTCGTCGCCTCCGGCAAGCTGTTCAACCTGCCGGCGGTGCTGATCATCGCGGCGGTCTCGGGCCTGCTGTATGTCGGTGTGACCCAGTCGGCCTTCGTCAACGCGATCATCGTGGCCATCAAGGTCACCGTCATCTGCCTGTTCATCGGCATCGGCGCGGCGCATATCGATCCGGGCAACTGGCACCCCTTCATCCCTGAAAACACCGGCCCGGGCGAGTTCGGCTGGAGCGGCATCTTCCGCGCCGCCACCATCGTGTTCTTCGCCTACATCGGCTTCGATGCGGTCTCCACCGCCGCCGGCGAGACCAAGGACCCGCAGCGCAACATGCCGATCGGCCTGCTCGGCTCGCTGGCCGTGTGCACCATCGTCTACATCATCGTCTGCGCGGTGCTGACCGGCATGATGCCGTACCACCTGCTGGGTACCGACAAGCCGGTGGCCACCGCGCTGGAAGGCTTCCCGCAGCTGGCCTGGCTGAAGACCGCGGTCGAGATCGGCGCCATCGCCGGCCTGTCCTCGGTGATCCTGGTGATGATGATGGGCCAGACCCGCATCGCCTACACGATCTCCCGCGACGGCCTGCTGCCGAAGTTCTTCGGCAAGGTCCATGCCCGCTTCCGCACCCCGTACTGGGCCACGATCGTGGTCGGCGTGATCGCCGCGGCGCTGGCTGGCCTGGTGCCGCTGAACGTGCTGGGTGAACTGGTCTCGATGGGCACCCTGCTGGCCTTCGCCACCGTCTGCATCGGCGTGCTGGTCCTGCGCTACAGCAAGCCGGACCTGCATCGCCCGTTCCGCGTGCCGGCCGTCTGGATCATCTGCCCGCTGGGCGCGGCCACCTGCCTGTTCCTGTTCTGGCAGGCGTTCGTGGTGCATTGGCACCTGTTCGTGGGCTGGACCGTGCTGGGCCTGCTGATCTACCTCGGCTACGGCATCCGCAACAGCAAGCTGGCCAAGTCCTCCTGATGTGCCTACGGGCCGGCCCCTGCGCCGGCCCGTCCGTTTCTCCCCGCGCGCCGGCAGCGGCGCGCTTCGAAAAGATCGACATCCATGTTCAAGCAACTGTGGGCCACCAAGCACCCGCATGCCGCCCATGAAGACGCCAACGGCCTGAGCCTGCGCCGCCACCTCGGCCCGTGGGGCCTGACCGCCCTGGGCATCGGCGCGGTGATCGGCGGCGGCATCTTCGTCATCACCGGCCAGGCCGCGGCCAACCACGCCGGCCCGGCCATCATGCTGTCCTTCGTGCTGGCGGCCATCTGCTGCGCCTTCTGCGCGCTGGCCTACGCCGAGTTCGCCTCGATGGTGCCGGTCTCGGGCAGCGCCTACACCTATACCTACGCCACCTTCGGCGAGCTCTCGGCCTGGTTCATCGGCTGGATGCTGGTGCTGGAGTACGGCGTCTCGGCATCGGCGGTGGCGGTCAGCTGGACGGGCTACTTCCTCAGCCTGCTCAGCCAGTTCGACATCCATCTACCTGCGTCACTGGTCAGTGCGCCACTGGACGCGCAGCTGCGCCCGACCGGCGCCATCGCCAACCTGCCTGCGGCCGGCCTGGTGCTGCTGCTGACCTGGCTGTGCTACGTCGGCATCAGCAAGTCCTCGGCGATGAACATGGCGATGGTCGTGCTGAAGACCGGCCTGATCATCCTGGTCATCGTGGTCGGCTGGAAGTACGTGGACACCAGCAACTGGACCCCGTTCATCCCGGCCAACGAAGGCCCCGGCAAGTACGGCATGGAAGGCGTGCTGCGCGGCGCGGCGATGGTGTTCTTCGCCTACATCGGCTTCGAGGCGGTGTCGGTGGCGGCGCAGGAATCGAAGAATCCGCAGCGCGACATGCCCTTCGGCATGATGGTGTCGCTGGTGATCTGCACGGTGCTGTACATCGCCATGGCGGCGGTGATGACCGGACTGGTGCCCTACCCGCTGCTGGGCACCGACGAGCCGGTGGTGACCGCCGTGGCCGCGCACCCGCAGCTGGGCTGGTTGCGCTGGGTGGTCGAGGTCGGCGCCCTGATCGGCCTGTCCTCGGTGGTGCTGGTGATGATCATCGGCCAGCCGCGCATCTTCATGATCATGGGCCGCGACGGCCTGCTGCCGCCGGTGTTCACCAAGATCCATCCCAAGTACCGCACCCCGCACATCAATACGGTCATCACCGGCATCGGCATTGCCCTGCTGGCGGCGCTGTTCCCGCTGGACATCCTGGGTGAACTGACCTCGATGGGTACGCTGATCGCGTTCGCGGCGGTGTGTGCGGGCGTGCTGATCCTGCGCCGCACGCAGCCGGACCTGCCGCGTCCGTTCCGGATGCCGATGGCATGGCTGATCTGCTCGCTGGGCGTGCTGAGCTGCCTGGCGCTGCTGTCGGCGATGACGCTGCACAACTGGATGCTGATGGGCGTGTGGACGGTGCTCGGGTTCGTGATTTATTTCGGTTACGGGTTCAGGCACAGCCGCCTGCGGGGTCAGTAAGGTTTTGGGTGTTGCAGGGCCTGCGGCCCTGCACCCGCTTTTGCAGCACAAGCTAACGTCCAGAGCAACAGCGGGGTTGAGGGTTTGGCGGGAAGGGGTGAGATTGCGGGGGATGCTGCAAGTACGTCCCTGTAAGCTCGGTCGCCGCATCCATGCGGCTCACGCCCCCGCATCCTCACCCCTCCCCGCCTTCGACACTCTCTTGCTGCTGTTGGTGGGTGCCGACCGTTGGTCGGCACGAGGTCGGATCTCGTAATGGTTTGTCTCCGGTCGATGAATCCTCTGTGGAGCGGAGCCATGCTCCGCCCGGTAGATCCACGCCATGCGTGGATGAATTCGTCCGGGGAATGATTTCTCTCCGGTCGATGAGTCTTCTGTAGAGCGGAGCCATGCTCCGCTCCGAGCAAGCGCAGCGCCGCGACCCGCTTCTGCCCTCCCTTCTTCATTCCGTGGCTGGTACGCACGGAACCTGTCCGTGGCCGGGCGGGTGGGTTGCGCGGGGGTGCGAGCGCCATGGATGGCGCTCACAAGCCTCCAGGGACGGATTCACGGCGCCCCCTGCGCAGCCCACCCGCCCGGCCAAACCCGGGAACCCGCGTTCCGCGACCAACCAGCCACGAGGGGCTCAGCCGTTGGCCGAATCCAGTAAAATCGACCGCATGAACGCCCCCACCTTCCCCTACGACACCGCGCGCCTGAGCGAACTGGCCCAGCTGCTGATCGACAACGTCCGTGAGCTGGCCCACGCCGGCTGGACCCCGGCCACCAGCAGCAACTTCTCCCACCGACTGGACGACCGCCACGCCGCGATCACCGTCTCGGGCAAGGACAAGGGCCGCCTGATCGAGGACGACATCATGGTGGTGGACTTCGACGGCCTGGCCGTCGGCCGCCCGCTGCGCCCGTCCGCCGAGACCCTGCTGCACACCCAGCTGTACCGCCGCTTCCCGGAGATCGGCTGCGTGTTGCACACCCACTCGCCGGTGCAGACCATCGCCTCGCGCCTGTACGCGCCGCAGGGCCACATCCGCATCGAAGGCTACGAGCTGCTGAAGGCCTTCGCCGGCAACAGCACCCACGAAATGGCCATCGACGTGCCGGTGTTCGCCAACACCCAGGACATGAACGTGCTCTCGGCGCAGGTCGATGCCCTGCTCGATACCCAGCCGCTGTGGGGCTACCTGATCGACGGCCACGGCCTGTACGCCTGGGGCCGCGACATGGCCGAAGCGCGCCGTCACATGGAAGCCTTCGAGTTCCTGTTCCACTGCGAACTGGAACTGCGCAAGCTGCGCGGCTGAGCCTGCGCCGGGGTGCAGATTCCAAACCGGAATCTGCACCCCTTCACCCCCCTGTTACCCTGTCTTCCCCCCGAGACGTTCAAGCTGCCGCCATGAGCCGACTGCGCATCTACGACGACATCCGCCCTGAATCGCCGCTGCTGGATACCCAGGACGGCGCGACCATCGCCGCCGAACTGAAGAAGATCGACGTCACTTTCGAACGCTGGCAGGCCACCGCGCCGGTCGCGCCGGGCGCCAGCCAGGACGAAGTGTTCGCCGCCTACCGTGCGGACATCGACCGCCTCGTTGCCGAACACGGCTTCAAGAGCGTGGACGTGGCCTCGATCGCCCCGGACAACCCGAACCGCGCCGAGCTTCGGAAGAAGTTCCTCGACGAGCACTTCCACAAGGAAGACGAGGTGCGTTTCTTCGTCGCAGGCTCCGGGCTGTTCACCCTGCACGTGGACGACAAGGTCTATGAGATCGAGTGCGTGAAGGACGACCTGATCGCCGTGCCCGATGGCACCACCCACTGGTTCGACATGGGCGATGAGCCGAGCTTCGTGGCCATCCGCTTCTTCACCGAGCCGGATGGCTGGGTTGGTCATTTCACCGGCACCGACATCGCGCAGAAATTCCCCCGTTACGTTCCCACCCAGGCGTCCTGATCCATGCAGCCCCGCGTCATCCTGACCGATATCGAAGGCACCACCAGCAGCATTTCGTTCGTCAAGAACGTGCTGTTCCCCTATGCCCGCCAGGCGCTGCCGGCGTTCGTCGCCGAGCACGGCCAGCAGCCCGGCGTCCGCCGCTGGCTGGATGCGGTGGCCACCGAGATCGGTGGCGCCTGCCAGGACAGCCTGGTGGCCGAGACGCTGCAGGGCTGGATCGACCAGGACCGCAAGCACACCGCGCTGAAGGCCCTGCAGGGCCTGATCTGGGATGCCGGCTACCGCCGCGGCGACTACACCGCGCACTTCTACCCGGAAGTGGCGCCGGTGCTGAAGGGCTGGCATGCCTCGGGCCTGCCGCTGTACGTGTATTCCTCCGGTTCGGTGCCGGCGCAGAAACTTTTCTTCGGCTTCAGCGACGCCGGTGATCTCAGCCCGCTGGTGTCGGGCTGGTTCGATACCGAGATCGGCGGCAAGCGCGAGGCGGACAGCTACCGCCGCATCGTGCAGGCCATCGGCGTGCCGGCCGGCGAGGTCCTGTTCCTGTCGGACGTGGTGGAAGAACTGGATGCCGCCCGCGAGGCCGGCCTGCAGACGCGCCTGATCGACCGCCTGGACGACTACCCGATGCCGCGCACCGGCCAGGCTGCCAACGGCCACGACCGCGTCGAGAATTTCCAGCAGATCCAGCTGTAAGCAAGGAAAAGGGGACGGAGGGGTTTAAGTTCTTTGTGGCATACATGGGCCACAAACGACTTAAACCCCTCCGTCCCCTTTTTCTCAACGGTCGTTGAGGGTCTTTATCTTCAGGGCTTCGCGCAGCGTTACCAGGTCCACCGCGCCGCGCACGGCGATGTCGCGGGTCTCCCCCGGCAGCAGGTCCAGCAGGTTGTCTTCCACCTGCACGTCCAGGGCCCCGAAGTCGATCCATGCCGAACGCACGTAGGCCGCGCTCTGCAGTCGCAACCGGTAGTGGTCGCCGTCGATGGCCAGCACCGCCTTCAATGCCTGGCGCGGCAGCATCTGGTCCTTGGCTTCGACGAAGCCAACCACCTGGCGTGCACTTACCTTGCCATCCTGCAGCAGCTCGAACACCGCCACGGTGCGCTTCGGGTCGGCGCCCGCCAGCAGTTCGGCATCGGCGAAGTCGCCGACGGCACTCACACCGGCAGCGGCCAACGTCACCGGCACCTCGCGTCGGCGCAGCACCTTGCCCTCCACGTCCATCACCCGCAGCCGCCAGCGTGCGTCGGCGGCGCTACCGTCGTTGATCAGGCGCACCCGCGTGCGTCCCGCATCGCGCAGCGCTGCCAGCGTCACCGGCGCGAAGAAGCGCCGTGCGGCGAAGTGCAGGGCCTTCCAGCGCCCGAAGTAATCGACGCTGGACCATGAGGCACCCGGCCATACATCGTTGAGCTGCCAGTACAGCGAACCCATCGTGTACGGCCGCGAGGCGCGATGATGCAGCGCCGCCAGCGCGATGCCATCGGCCTGCATGACCTGGCTGAGGTAGACGAAATCCTCGAAATCCTTCGGCGTGCCGTAGCCCAGTGCGATGTAATGCAGCAGGCGGCTGTTGCCCTCGCCGGCCATGAACTTCTGGTGCGCGCGGATCACCGGGCTGTCGATGCCCTGCTCGTCGCGGCTGGCGATCTGGTCAACCGTCGCCAGCGACGGCCAGGCCTGCAGGCCGTATTCGGACATGAAGCGTGGCGTCTCGCGCAGATAGGCCTGCACCGGCAGCGCCGGATTGCCCCAGACCTGCCAGTAGTGCTTGTCGCCGCGGGTGGAATCGTTGGCCTTTTCGTCCAGATCGTTGCTGGGCGAACTGGACCAGTACGGCACGCCCAGTCCCTCCTCGCCCACCACCTGGCGCAGGTCCTTGCCGAACAGATCGACATAGCCCTGCCAGACGCGGGCAGCGAGCGCAGGATCGGCGGCCTTCAGGTCGCGGCCGTGGCCCCAGTCCTTCCAGGCGGTCTCTTCTTCGTTGTTGCCACACCACAGCACGATGCTGGGGTGGTGGCGCAGCCGGCGCACGTTGTCGCGCGCCTCGGCCACCACGCTGGCGCGGAACACGGGGTCGTAGCCCGGCTGCATGCCGCCACCGAACATGAAGTCCTGCCAGACCAGCAGGCCCAGCTCGTCGGCGATGTCGAAGAACGCGTCGTCCTCGTAGTAGCCGCCGCCCCAGTTGCGCAGCATGTTCATGTTGGCGTCGCGCGCAGCGGTCAGCACCTGGCGCAGGCGGGCGGCCTCGACCCGTGCAGGGAAGGCATCGAAGGGAATCACGTTCGCGCCCTTGGCGAAGATCTCCGCGCCGTTGATGACAAAAGCGAAGCCCTGCCCGCCCTTGCCATCCTCCTCCCGCCGCAGCTCGACGGTGCGCAGGCCGATGCGCTGCTCGCGCGCCAGCTCGGCGGAACGGCCACCATCCAGGCGTGCCTGCACGGTGTAACGTTCCTGCGCGCCGTGGCCAACCGGCCACCAGCGCCGCGGATCAGCCAGTTCAACGGGAATCTCGACGGTGTTCGCCCCCGGCTTCAGCAGCACGCTGCGCTGCAGCTGGGCCACGCTGCGGCCGTCCGGGTCGCGCACGTCCACAGCCACCACGGCCGAACCGGCGGCGCTGCCCTGCTCCACCTGCAGTTGCACGGCAAGCTTCGCCAGCCGCGCATCCAGCGCATCGGTGCGAACGGCCAGGTCGGTCAGCCGGTGCGCATCCCAGGCCTGCAGGTCAACGCCACGCCAGACGCCAGCGGTGACGTAACGCGGGCCCCAGTCCCAACCGAAGTGATAGGCCGGCTTGCGTGCGAAGTTGCCGACCATCGCGTCCTTCGGCTCGTCACCGTAGGGCGAGGGATAATTGCCGGCGATCTTGTGTGGCATCGCCTCCACGCGGGGCAGCAGCGTGCGGATCGGTGAGCGGAACACGACCAGCAGCTCGTTGTCCCTGGCGCGCAGTTGCCCCTCTACACGCGCGTGCCAGGTGCGGTGCGCATTGTCCGCGCGCAGCAGCGGCTTGCCGTTGAGGGAGACCTCGGCGTAGGTGTCCAGACCGTCGAAGCGCAGTTCGGCGTTGGGCTTGGCCAGGGTGGCCGCGTCCACATCGAAGCGCGCGCGATACTCCCAGTCGGCCAGGCCGATCCATTGCAGATCGGCTTCGGCGGCGCCCACGTAGGGATCGCGGATCAGGTCGTGGGCCAGCAGGTCGGTGTGCACGCTGCCGGGCACCATGGCCGTCCGCCACTGCTGCAGGCCCGGATGGCTGGCACCCTGGGCATCGCCGGGCGACAGGCGGAATTCCCACTGCGCCTGCAAGGGCGCAGCGGCAGCGGGGAAAGCTACCACCGCGACCAGCAGCAGGAGCAGACGGACAACGAGGGAACGACGATGCACGTGATGCTCCTGGTGGTATCCGGTAGCGCCGGACCATGCCCGGCGAACCTTCCTCAACGAACGACGTTCAACACTTCGTAGCACGCGCCCATGGTGTGGTAATCCACCTTGCCGGCCGGGCTCTTCTCGTCGCTGTACTTGCGGTTGTCGGCATCGAGGATGCGGAACCAGGCACCGTACTGGTGGTCGACGAAGTGCTCCCACGAGTACGCCCAGATGCGCTCGTACCACTGCCAGTAGCGGTCATCGCCGGTGCGTTTGGCCATCAGCGCGGCGGTGGCCAGCGTTTCGGCCTGCACCCAGAAGTACTTGTCGT
Organism: Stenotrophomonas sp. STEN054; assembly: GCF_056854535.1. NCBI lineage: Bacteria > Pseudomonadati > Pseudomonadota > Gammaproteobacteria > Lysobacterales > Lysobacteraceae > Stenotrophomonas > Stenotrophomonas sp. STEN054. Next base: position 124,625 of record NZ_JBXFWG010000006.1, read on the forward strand.
CGTCGCAGACGAAGCTGTCGCCACCGATTGGCGCGCCGTCCATGCCCGGCTGGCGGCGCGATTCCGGCGCGAAGCCGTAATACAGGCCACCGCGTGCCTCGTCCCAGCTGCGCTCCACCGCCACATCGAACAGATGCTGCGCGGTCGGCACCAGCCAGTCGGCCTGCACGTGGCGGTCCAGGATCAGCAGCAGCTTGGCCCACTCGGTCTGGTGGCCAGGCTGGAAGCCCCACGGGCGGAACAGGTGCTTGGGGTTGTCCAGGTTGTAATCCCAGTCGATCTCCCAGTTCACGTCGTAGTGTTCCCAGACCAGGCCACCGGCCTTGGCGGCCTGGCGGCGGGTCATGTTGTCGGCCAGCTGCAGCGCGCGCTCCACATAGCGCTGCTCGCCACTGGCCTCGAACGCGGCCAGCATCGCCTCGCACATGTGCATGTTGGCGTTCTGCCCGCGATAGCCGGTGAAGTTCCACTGGCCATCGGCTTCGTCCTTGTACAGCCCGTGCTGCGGCTCCCAGAAGCGCGCTTCCAGCAGCTGCCATGTCTCGTCCATCCACGTGCGGGCCTGCTCGACGCCCGCCTTCAGCGCGCAGCTGTAAGCCAGCAGCACGAAGGCCACGCCGTAGCAGTGGTTCATGTCGTCCTCGACCTTGCCATCGCGCAGGGTCCAGGCGTAACCGCCGGTGGCCGGGTTGCGGTGCACCTCGCGCAGATAGCGCACGCCGTGCTCGACCCCCTCGCGGTATTCGGCATTGCCGAATTCGCGGTAGGCCATCGCGTAGTTGAAGACGAAGCGCGTGCTGCTCACCAGGTGGCGGTGGCCGGCATCGTAGATGCTGCCGTCATCACGGAAGTAGTGGAAGAAGCCGCCGTTGGGATCGATGCAGCGCGGATGGTAGAACGCCATGGTGTCGGCGATGTGCGCACGCAGGAACGCGGGCGAACGGAAATCAGGCGAGGTGCTCATGCGGAAAGGTCCTGTGCCTGCAGCAGCTGCTGCACTTCAGCGAGCGAGGGCATCGCGGCGAACGCGCCCTTGCGGGTAACGGCCAGCGCGCCCACCGCGGCGCCGAAGCGCAGCGTGGCGCCGATGGCCTGCGGGTCCTGGCAGAACGCAGCGAAGCCTGCGCCTGCGCCACCGCGCTCCAGCAGGCCGACCAGCACGCCACCGACGAAGGCATCGCCGGCCGCCGTGGTATCGACCGTGGCCACGTTGAAGCTGGTGACCTGGCCCTGCTGCTCACGGGTGTACCAGTGCAGCGTGGCGGCACCGTCAGTGACGATGACCCAGCGCGCCTGCGCGGCCAGCAGCCGCTGAAGGACCACCTGGTCGCCCTCGGCGCCGTGCGGCGCGGCCAGGTAATCCAGTTCCTCGCGCGACAGCTTGACCAGGTCGGCGCGTTCCAGCGCCTGCCACAGCCACGGCGTCGGGTCCACGTCGGCCGGCCACAGCGCCGGGCGCAGGTTGAGGTCCAGGCTGACCACCGCACCGGCGGCGCGGGCGCGGTCCATGCCGGCGAAAGTCGCCTCGGCGATGGCCGGTTCGGTCAGGCTGTTGGAGCAGACGTGGAAGCACTGTGCGTTGTCCAGGCAGGCCGCCTGGAAATCGCTGTCACGGAACAGCAGGTCGGCCGCCGGCGGGCGGTAGAAGCTGAAGCTGCGCTCGCCCGCGGCATCCAGCGCGACGAAGGCCAGCGCGGTCTTGGCCGCATCGGTACGCACGATGTAGTCGGTACCGACGCCGTGCTCGACCAGGCTCTCGGCCAGGAAGTCACCGAACATGTCGCGGCCGAGCATGCCGACGAACTGGGTCTTCGCACCCAGCCGCGCGGCGGCCACGGCGACGTTGGCCGGCGCACCGCCGGCGTACTGCAGGAACGCCCGCGGGGTGTCGGCCGAGGCCGGCGGCTGCGCTAGTAGATCGATCAAAATTTCGCCGAAGCAGACAATGGCATCCATTTCCGACTCAGCCTCCCTGCGTTGCGGAAGCCGGCGTACGTGCGCCGACCAGACCGTAGAAGATGATGTAGCCGTAGCACAGCAGCGGCAGGATGAAGCTGGCCTGCACACCGATGTGGTCCGCCAGCACGCCCTGCAGGTACGGCACCACGGCGCCGCCGACGATAGCCATGATCAGCAGGCTGGAACCCTTGTTGGTCAGCGGGCCCAGGCGCTCGATGCTGAGCGCGAAGATGGTCGGGAACATGATCGAGTTGAACAGGCCGATCGCCACCACCGAGTACAGCGCGACGCTGCCGGAGGTCATCATCGTGGTGGCCAGCAGGGCCACGTTGACCAGTGCGAAGATCGCCAGCAGGCGGCTGGGCGAGAAGCGCGCCAGCAGGGCCGAACCGGCGAAGCGACCGATCATCGCCATCGTCCAGTACGCCGACACGTAGTGCGTCGCCTGCTGTTCGCTGAAGCCGCCGATGCTCGGCATCGACAGGTAGTTGACCAGGAAACTGCCGATCGACACTTCCGCGCCGACGTAGAAGAAGATGCCCAGCACGCCCAGCAGCAGGTGGCGCTTGCGCAGTGCATCGAAGTAGCTGTGGTGGTGGCCCTGGTCAGCCTGTTCGGTCGCATCGCTCAGCGCCGGCAGGCGGAACAGGAACACGAACAGCGCCAGCAGCACCAGCGCCACCGCCAGGCCCACGTAGGGGCCCTGCACGGCCTGCGCCTCAGCGGCGCGGTAAGCCAGCTGCTCGGCGGCCGGCAGCGCGTTCAGTTCATCGGCGCTCTTGACCGTGTTGGACAGGATCAGCATGCCTCCGAAAATCGGCGCGATGGCCGTGCCCAGCGAGTTCAGCGCCTGCGCCAGGGTCAGGCGGCTGGAACTGGTCTGCTCCGGGCCCAGCAGCGCCACGTAGGGATTGGCGGCGACCTGCAGCACGGTGATGCCGGTGGCCAGCACGAACAGCGCGCCGAGGAAGGCGCCATACACGCGCAGCTCGGCCGCAGGCCAGAAGCCCAGCGCGCCGATGCCGGCGATGACCAGGCCGGCCACGATGCCTTTCTTGTAACCCAGCACGGCGACCAGGCGGCCCGCCGGCAGCGACATCAGGAAGTAGGTGCCGAAGAAGATGAACTGCACCAGCATCGCCTTGGCGTAGTTCAGTTCGAACACCGCCTTCAGGTGCGGGATCAGGATGTCATTGAGGCAGGTCAGGAAGCCCCACATGAAGAAGATGGTGGTGACCACGGCCAATGCCTTGCCGTTGGTGACGGCCGGTGCGTTGCCGGGGGAACCCGATGGGCGGGGCGTTGCGGAGATCGGCATGCGTTTCGCGCCTCGATGCGCGGAAGGTCGTTGTTGCGTGGAAGGAGTGTGCGTTGAAAAGGATCAGTTCGGGCGGGCGGCGCTGCTTTCGCGGATGCGCAGCTGCACCGGGGCGACCGTGCGCTGCGGCGGCGCATCCGGGTCGTCCAGGCGCTGCAGCAGCAGTGCGGCCGCCTGCCGGCCACGCTCGCGCGGGTCGGCGGTCAGGGTGGTCAGCGGCGGCACCGCCACCGACGCTTCGGAGATGTCATCGAACCCGGTGACCGCGAAATCGCCGCCAGGGCGGATGCCGCGCGAGTTCAGGCCAAGCATCAGCCCCAGCGCGACCGTGTCGTTGTAGCAGACCGCCGCGCTCGGCCGGTGGCCATCGACGAACAGCTCGTCGGTGCGCGCCGCGGCCTCCAGGCGGTTCGGCGCCGATTCGATCATCCAGCCCGGCGGCAGCGTCAGCCCGGCCTCGGCCAGCGCCTGCTGGAAACCGGCGCGGCGCTGGTGGCACGAGCTGGAATCGGCATGGCCGCCGAAGAAGGCGATCTGGCGATGGCCGCGTTCGATCAGGTGGCGGGTGGCGAGGTAGGCGCCATGCTGGTTGTCCAGGGTCAGGAAGTCCCAGTCGGCGCCGTCCAGTTCGCGGTTGAACAGCAGCACGTTGGCGTTGGCGCCCAGCGCCTGGCGCACCCGGGTGGCATCGCTGCCCTCGGCCGGCGACAGGATCAGGCCGGCCGGGGTGTGTTCCATCAACGTGGACAGCACCGCCTGCTGGCGCTCGGGCGATTCGCCGGTGCTGCCCAGCAGGGTGACGTAGCCGCGTCCGCCCAGGGCCTCGTCCACGCCGGACGCGAATTCGGCGAAAAACGGGTTGGACAGGTCGTTGATGACCAGCGCGATGCTCGACGAGGTGCGACGGCGCAGGTTGGCCGCCGCACGGTTGTAGACATAGCGCTGCCGGCGCAGTTCGGCCTCGACCTTGGCCCGCGTATCGACGTTGACCAGCGGGCTGCCGCGCAGCACCAGCGACACGGTCGCGCGCGAAACGCCGATGGCACGCGCGATGTCGGTCACCGTCACCGCCTTGCCGGAACGCTTGCTGGAACTGCCGCCATTGTCGTTCATCGTCTTCCCGGACTCCGCTGGAGCCTCAAGCCTAATGGATCGTGACCACATCATGCCGTGCCGTTCGCTGGGTTGCCTCCAACGGCACAGCACAGATCATCGCAGCTGGCTGCCTGGTGCAGCGCACCAGGAGACCGGCAGGTCGGCCACGGCGGTGCCCCAACCCTGGGTCGGCGCCTTGCCATCCAGGGCGAAACGCAGGCGCGGGCCCTGCTGCAGGCGGCTCCAGTCCAGCCACACCGGTGCATGCGCCTGGCCATCGACCTGCACGCCCTGCACGTACTGCAGGCGGCGGCCGTCGGCGCCCGGCGCGTCGATGCGCAGGGTGCGGCCATTGCCCATGTCCACTTCTACCTTGGCAAAGCGCGGGGTGTGCAGCAGGAACTCGCCGCTGCCCGGCACCGCCGGGTACATGCCGATGGCGCTGAACAGGTACCAGGCCGACATCGTGCCCAGGTCATCGTTGCCGGTCACGCCGTTGGGCGCATTGGTGAACAGCTGCTGCGCGGCGCGCAGCACGTTGGCGGTCTTCCACGGCTGGCCGATCAGGGTGTACAGCCAGGGCGAATGCAGGTCCGGCTCGTTGTTGGGGTTGTAGCGGAACTGGTTGTAGTAGCTGTACGGCCCCACCACCCACTCCTTGCGGGCGGCATTGAGCGGATCGGCCTCCAGCGCATCCATCGCGAAGAAGGCATCGAGGCGGCGCCCAGCCTGCTCACGGCCATCCATTGCTTCCACCAGGCCCGGTACGTCCTGCTGCGCCAGCCACTGGTACTGCCAGGCGGTGCCTTCATGGAAGCCGTGCTGCGAGCGCGGGCTGTAATGGCCGTCGGCCGGGGTGTACCACTGGCCGTCCTCGGTTCGCGGGCGCGGGAAGCCGGTGAAGCCGGTCTCGGCGTCACGCACCTGCGGGTCCCATACCTTGTGCCAGTTGCGGCCGCGTTCGCGCAGCGTCGCCGCATCCTGGGCGTGGCCGAGGCCATCGGCCATCTGCGAAAGCGCGCAGTCGGCCACCGCATACTCCAGCGTGGCCGAACCACCGTGATGCGGATCGACGTCCATGCCCTTGGAGGGGAAGGCGCGGTCGTAGGCCACGTAGCCCTTGTCCAGGTAGGTCGGGTTGCCCGAGCGGCCGGCCATCCGCGAGTTCAGCGGCGGCGTACCGAAGGCATTGCGGCGCAGCGCATCCCAGGCCTGCGATTCACGGCCCTTGAGCGCGCCGAAGCGCCACAGATCGACCATGAAGGGCGTGACCGGGTCGCCGGTCATGATGTTGGTTTCGAAGTTGGCATAGCCCCAGCGCGGCAGCCAGCCGCCCTGCTCGTCGATGGCCAGCAGGGTTCGGCCGATGTCACGGGCCACGTCCGGGCGGGTCAGCGCCAGCCACTGGTTCTGCGCGCGGTAGGTGTCCCACAGCGAGAAGTACTCGTAGTAGGTCCAGCCATCAGCGCGGTGGATGCCATCGTCGTAGCCGCGGTAGCGGCCGTCGGCATCGCTGCCGGTGAGCGGCTGCAGCAGCGCGTGGTACATCGCACTGTAGAAGACGGTGCGGTCATCGCCACTGCCACCCTGTACGCGCACCCGCGCCAGCTGCTCGCGCCAGGCCTGCTGGGACAGCGAACGCATCCTGTCGAAACCGATCAGCGCCCCACCCTGCATGCCCTCGGCGCGCAGGTTGCTGCGCGCACCTTCGGCATCGACGTGCGAGATCGCGCTCACCGCGGTGACCGACTGGCCCTTGGCCAGATCGAAGGTCAGCCAGGCGCCGTTCGGCTTCTGCTCGCCTTCCATGCTGTGCCGCGCATTGGGCAGGCCACCGGTCTCGCCCCAGGTGCCATGCGCCTTGAACGGGCGGTCGAACTCGACGCGGAACCAGGTGGTGTACTGGTGGCCGCCGCAGAAGCTCTTGGTGACCAGCTTGCCTTCGACCACGCGGTCGCCGACCACGTCGACCACGCTGCCGATGACCGAATGGCGCTCGTTGGCCTGGCCGACGTTGATCATCACGTGGCCATCGCCACTGCGCTGGCTGAAGGTATAGCGCTCGGCCGCGGCACGCGTGCGCGCGGTGGCTTCGGCATCGATGCCGCCGTAGCTGGTCAGGCGCACCTTGTAGTAGCCGGCCTGGCCGACTTCACCATCATGCGTGTAGGTGGAGGCGTAGGCCTTGTGGTCGAACTGCTTGGGGTTGGCGGTATCGAAATCGCGGCCGGGGCCGATGCTGCCGGTGACAGGCAGGATCGAGACCTGGCCGCCCTGCTCCCAGCAACCGGCGCCGGACAGGAACGAATGGCCGAAGCCGCGGATCTTCTCATCGTCGTAGCGCCAGCCCGAGTAGTGGCTGCCGATCGGGCTGACCTGGATGAGGCCGAACGGTGCCGAGGCGCCGGGGAAGGTGTTGCCGTCATCCTTGCTGCCGATGAAGGTATTGACCTCGCGCTCCAGCGCGGCCGGTGCGGCCTGCAGCCAAGGTGTGACGGCCAGTGCCAGCAGGCAGGCGACGCGGGCCAGCGGGTGGTGGGACAGGCTCGGCGAGCGGCGGGCAGACAGACGGCGGGACAACCTGGTCACGGGCAGGACTCCTTGGCGGCAGGGCGGCAGCGAAGCGCCGGCCGCGGTGGCCGAGCGCCTCGTTTCCATCGGTACAAATCCGCACCCCGGCGGATTTAGATCGATTGAAGTAAAGCAGGCAGCGCCCATCCATGCATTCTGCGCCGCAGCAAAAGAGGGGGTTTTCTTTTTGCAGGGCTTGCAGCCCTGCACCTGCTGCGAGCCAGGGCAACGTCAACGTCAAAAGCAGGGGTTCCTGTGGATTGGCGGGGTGGGTCCGGTGGCAGGGGACGCCGTGAACCCGTCCATGGGGGCTTGGTCGCCGCATCCATGCGGCTCACTGATCTGGCCCCCTAAAAACGGACGCCATGAAGCCGTGTTCAGGCGGCAGCCGCAAGCTGCCGGGCGTAGTCGTTGGGCGATTTGTAGCTCAGTGCCGAGTGTAGCCGGGT